>DASSSG010000820.1:0-2917 GCA_035708545.1 Bryobacteraceae bacterium
TTGCCCTCCGTCTCGCCCACATATTTCGAGCGAAAATTCTTCAGCACCACGCACGGGATGCCGATCTCGCCGGCCATGCACTGCGCCAGGAAGCTCTTGCCCGTGCCGACCGCGCCGCAAACCAGGTACCCCATCGGCAGCGTGTGCAGATCGCCGCGTCTCAGCAGCGCCGCGTCTTCGCGTAACCGCCGTTTCGCGCCTTCGTGCCCCACCACGATGTCCAGAGTCCATCGCGGTTCGACGAACTCGATGAGCCCGCGGCACTGCCGCTCGATGAGCTCCTTCTTGAGCCGCCGCATCAGTCCGCCGTCGAGCCTCTGTCCGCCTTCGAGCGCGGACCGAATCATCACATTCAGGTCGATCAGTGAAATTCCGGCGGTGAGGCGCGCCAGTTCGGCGGGCCCGTAATCGGAAACGGCCGGGAAGTCGCGATTGCCGGTTACGTATTCGATAAACGTCCGGCGTTCCTCCTCTGCCGGCAAAGGGATCTCGATAGCCGCCACGTGCGGGCTCCGCGTCACGCGCTCGCTGACGGCCGCGTGCTGCTCGTCGATCAGCACAAACGCCATGTTCAGCCGTTTCAGGTGCGGGCTGGCAGCCCAGTTGAGCAGCGTGACAACCTGTGCCGACGCGCTCAGGCTGAGGCGTCCTGGTTCTCCGGCGGGAACAAGGAATGACGCGTGGTCGACCAGGATCGCCGCGCGGACGCGGTCCGCCTCCTCAGCCATGATGTTCATTTGCACGAACCGGTCGAGCATGGCGAATGCCGAAGCCGGGTCCTTTCTGGCCTGCGCAAGGTCGCCGACGCGGCGGTTCGCCAGCGTCACCATCTCCCGCAGCCGATCGGGGTCGTGGCCGCCAAACGCGCGCAGCCCGCGCGCGAGATCGTAATACAGGATCAGATCCCAGCGTCCGAACATCTGCTCCGCCAGAAAGTCCGTGAGCGTTCCGTAGCCTTCGCTCCGGCGAACCAGGTCCTGAACGTTCCCCGAAAGCACGAACACCGAGGTCGTGCCCGAAAAATACAGCTCGGACAGACGGTCGGCCCAGTCGGGAAACCACTCGGGAACACGCGTCTGCTGGCGCGCTGCCTCGCTCATCTCTGCGTCACCCTGGGCAGGTCCGCTTCCATGATCGGAGGCGGCTCCTGCATCTCGTCCATCAATCCGGTGATCTGCTGCAGCTCCGAAATTGCCTTCTCCGTCGAATGCATGCTCTCGCTCACAGAGTCGATCTGGCCGCTCAGGAAATTCGGATCCTGCCGGTTCACCGCCGCCTCGGTGAGCGCCTGGATCTTCGCTTCAATACGATCGAGCTCGATGCGAACGAAGTCGGCGTTCGCCTGCGCCTTGTCATAGTTGCCGAGCCGCATCTCCTGCGCGGCGACGCTGTCGGCAAGAGAGCGCGCGACCCGCTCGTCGCCGCCTTTCTGCGCCTCGAGCCGCGCGCGCGATTCCTCGAGCCGTGCCCGAATCTCGTTCACGTCCGTCCGCAGCAGGAAACGCTGCAGCGCCTCCTGCGAAACCAGCAGCCGCAGGAATACCCATAAAAGCCGGTCGAGCGCGGAAGTGCTCAGGTCCTCGCCCTGCTCGCCGGTGCGGCCACGCACGCCATGAGCGATGGCGCGCATCTCGAGGCAGCGCGCGCGCAGCTGCTCGAAGCGGCGTTTCGATTCGCTCGAGAGCCCGCTCACCAGCTCCTGCAACGAACGCTGCCCGGACACCGCGGCGTTCTGCCTGCCCTCGTTGTACACGGCAGCGTCGATCGCCTTCCGGAACCGCGTCGAAGACACGAGTTGCGTCAGATAAACCAGCTCCCCCGCCAGCACCAGCGCCAGCAGCGCATCCGGCCAGGGGCTGAGCACCGAGGCGGCCGCGCCGCCCGCGAAGATGAGCATGTTCCAGCGATACAGGAATGCGCGCTTCAGATATTCGGCAAGACCCGCCGGCTTGCCCGGTACGGGAGGCGGTGCGCTCATGAGGTCTCACTCACCCTCGGGGTGTGCGACTCGTTCCAGCTTCTCCACGATATCGCGGATTTCAAACACCACCTGATTGAACTCGGGCTCGCGCTGCATGACGCGCGCGGGGCGGTCGGGCGGCGGCACCTCCATTTCCTTCAGCAGTGTTCCCGGCCCGGGCGACATGATGTACACGCGATCCCCCAGGTACACGGCCTCTTCCACCGAATGAGTTACGAAGAAGACGGTCGCCTCCTGCTCGCGCCACAAGCCTACCAGAAGGTCCTGCATGTTGAGTCGCGTCACGGGATCGAGCGCTCCGAACGGCTCGTCCATGAGAATGATCTTCGGGTGCAGGATCAGCGTGCGGGCGATGGCCACGCGCTGTCGCATGCCGCCGGACAACTGGTGCGGGTATTTCTCGGCGTCCCGGTTCGGGTCGAGGCCGACCTTCGCAACCCACTCCCGGGCGCGTTGATCGCGCTCCTTCCATGGCACGCCCTGGCATTCCAACCCGAACGCCACGTTGCCGACCACCGTGCGGTTATCGAACGACGTGTAGTCCTGGAAGACCATTCCGCGGTCGGCGCCCGGCCCTTCGACCGGCCTGCCCATGACCTCGACCTTGCCGCTGGTCGCCGGATAGTGCGGGCGCAGGCCCGCAATGAGTCGCAGGATAGTCGATTTCCCGCACCCGGAAGGACCGAGGATCGCGATGAACTCGCCCCGTTCGGGCCGGTTCTCCACGGTGAAAGTAACGTCTTTGATCGCGGTGCAGCCGTCCTCGAACACTTTCGTGACCTTCTCGAAGCGGACAACCGGAGCTTCCGTGATCATCGGAAGTCCGCACGGTAGGGGAACAGGCCGCGCTGCGTCCAGAGCAGAAAACGATCGATCAGGAACGCCAGTACTCCGATGATGAGCAGGATGAGAATGATGTGCTCGGACATGCCGCGC
>DASSSG010000821.1:0-4401 GCA_035708545.1 Bryobacteraceae bacterium
ATGAAGCTCAACTCGCGGCGCTGCTCCCCTTCGATCGCCACAATCTTCGACTGCGATTCGTATCCACTACATTTGACGTAGATACTGTACTCCATGGGTACAGCAGGCACGCGCACGGCCCATTCGCCTCGCCTGCTGCTAAGTACCTGTATTTTCTTTAGCTTAACGCCGCCAGACTCGCTCTGTTTTGGGACGACGGTGATTTCGGCTCCCGCAAGCGCGAAACCCGGGGTTCTGAACACGGTACCCGCGATAACGGCCTCCGGTGTCTGAGCGGGCTTTTCTTTCCTGCCAAAGGCGAACACCGGCGGCGCCACCAGCAGGGCTGAGAGTGCTGCCGCCAGCGAGGCCCGCAGGCGGCTATTTCCAATCCTCGTCCTCTTCCTCTTCGTCTTCATCAAGATCGTCGAGGTCGTCATCCTCTTCTTCGTCTTCTTCGTCCTCCTCGTCTTCGTCGATGGTCTCGAGTTCGACAGGATCGGTGCTCGTCACCGCGACGTTCGCGCCGCACTCCTCACACGTGAGCTCGTCGCCCTCGTCAAGCTCGTCTTCTTCGACATCCAGGACGGCATCGCAGTTTGGACAATTGACCATATCGTGTCTCCCCCTCCCCTGAATATCTCTGGTACTGCGCCTTAGCGGTGGACCGGCTCGGCGGCACGCCACTCTTCGAGCAACGAATTATAACGCTCCAGATCGGCAAACGACGGCATCACCAGCGTTTTTTCCATGTCGAGATCGGTCTCGATCATGTATCGAAGGTGGAGCGCCGCGAGTTTCATGCACCATGGATCGGTCAGGGGCCGGTTGTATTTGCGGCTGAGCGCCAGAAGATCGGGGTGCATCAGAGCCACGACCTTCTCGTGTCGCTCTTCGCCCTGATATAACTCGAACTTCACGTCGACGGAGTCGGAATGCCGGATCGTAATCGCGTTCTGCAGCCACCGGAATTCCACCAGCCAGGTCCGGCCAAACGGGTCCGGACCCGCCTCAAACCGGCGGAAGTTCTGAATCATCGCCCGATATAGTATCAGGGCTTCGCGGTGTGTAGACGCCCGCAAGCAAGTGAGGTTTCGCTCTGCCGCGGTCAGTAGCGCGTCGGGCTCAAACCGACAAGAGACAGGAACTCGTCCCGAGTTTCTTTGCGTTCTCGGAATGCGCCGAGCATGGAGCTGGTGACCGTACCGGAATGCTGCTTCTCGACGCCGCGCATCATCATGCAGAAGTGCCGCGCCTCACATATCACCCCAACACCTCTGGGTTCGACCGCCTCCTGGATGCTTTCGGCGATCTCCTGGGTCAGGCGCTCCTGAACCTGCAGCCTGCGCGAGAACATGTCGACGATGCGCGGGATCTTGCTGAGGCCGATGACCGTGTGTTTCGGAAGGTAGGCGACGTGAATTTTTCCGAAAAAAGGCAGCAGATGGTGCTCGCAGAGACTGAAGAATTCGATTTCCTTGACGATCACCATCTCGTCGTACTTCACCGTGAACAGCGCGCCGTTCAGTATCGTCTGGAGGTCCGTCTCGTACCCGCTCGTGAGGAATCGCAGTGCTTTCTCCGCGCGCATCGGGGTACGCAGGAGGCCCTCACGATCCGGGTTCTCGCCGAGTTCCGCCAGCACGGCCTTCATCGCATTGGCGATCAGTCCCTCGTGCACCAGGCGTGCGTGGCCGTCCCGATTCGGGTGCGGTTCCTTGCCGGGAGCCGTGAGGCGTTGCTTCTCGATGTTCATTCGTTCCTCAGTTCAACAGAGTTGCGGCGAGTTTCTTCGATGCGGATGCGGTGCAGCACGGCTCCATTGAAGACCGAGCTCCAGCCACGCTCGAGCATCTGTCGAATGACGGCGGCGATATTCTCAGCCGTGGGCACGCGCTCGGCGAACGCCGCAATGTCACGATTCATATCCCGATGGTCGAAAGCCTCCAGTACGTTTTCCCGAACATAGCCGTCGAGCAGGGCGGGGCTGACCACACGGCCGGTGCCGGGGTGTACGGGTCCGCCGACGGTCACCTCCAGCACGTAGTCGTGTCCGTGTCCCCACGGGTTATTGCATTTTCCGTACGTTTGGCAGTTCTCCTCCTCGGACAGCTTCGGCGAATGCAGCCGATGCGAAGATGCGAACCTGTAGCGTCGGGTGAGGGTGGTCACGCGGAGTACTCCACAAACAGATCTTCGGTCTCATACAGTCTGACGGAGCGCAGGCGCGCGTTTGGCAGCCGCAGCGACGGCTCGAGGCGCCGCCAAATCTCGCGCGCCAGGTTTTCCGGCGTCGGGAGTACACGATCGAACGGTGGCACTTCACGGTTCAGAAAGCGATGATCCATCGGCTCGACAACCTCACGATTGATGACCTCCTTCAGCCGTTTCAGGTCGAAAACCATGCCGGTGACCGGGTCGGGTTCGCCTTCGAGGGTAACCTCGAGAACGTAATTATGTCCGTGGCCGTGGCTGCCGGCGGCTTCGCCGTACAGGGCGCGGTTCTCCGCCTCGCTGAGGCGAGGGTTGTAGCAGGAATGTGAGGCTGAGAACTCGACTTTGCGGGTAATATACATGCCGGCGTCACCCACTACACTTAGTGTAGATGCCGAAAAACAGGACAGAGCGCGTTCTTCTGGGCGTCATGGCCGTGCTCGTCGTCGCTTTCATTTTTGTCATCAAAGACCTTTTCGTACAGCGCGTCGTGGAGGCCGGGGACACGGCGCCGAACTTCCGCGTCACTACAGAGAACGGCCGCACGATCAGCCGGGACGATTTCGGGGGGAAGGTTCTGGTTCTCAATTTCTGGGCTACGTGGTGCCCGCCCTGTGTGGAGGAGACTCCGAGCCTGAGTGAGTTCGCGCGGCAGACGGAGAAGGAGGGCGTTGTCGTGCTCGCCGTCAGCGTGGACAAAAGCGAACCGGCCTACCGGCGCTTCCTGCAGCAGATGCGGCCTGCATTTTTGACGGCGCGCGATCCGGCGGCGGAAATTCCGGCGCGCTTCGGCAGTTTCAAATGGCCCGAGACGTACGTGATCGATCGCGACGGAAGGGTTCGGCAGAAGTACATCTCGAACCGGAACTGGACCGATCCGGCGATTATCAACGAGATTCGGAGTGCGATGTGAGTATTCCCGCGGACGCGAAAGATGCGCTGATATCGCTGCTTGGGCGACGAGCTGTGCTCGACCGGCCGCACGATCTGAGCCTTTACGAGTACGACGGCGGCGTGGACAAGGCCCGGCCCGACCTGGTGGTGTTTCCGCGTACGACGGAAGATGTGACCGACATCGTGCGCATCGCCCGCGAGCATCGGATTCCGGTGGTGGGCCGCGGAGCCGGCACGGGCCTGAGCGGCGGCGCCATCCCGCGCACGGGCGGAATCGTAATTGCGTTCCCGCGCATGAACCGCATCGAGTCCATCGACCTCGCGAATGAGCGAGCCGTGGTTCAGCCAGGCGTGGTCAATCTCGATGTGACGCTGGCCGTGCAGGCCGACAGCTACTTTTATGCCCCGGATCCATCGAGCCAGCGCGCCTGCACCATTGGCGGCAACGTGGCCGAGAATGCGGGCGGCCCGCACACGCTGGCGTACGGGGTGACGACCAATCACGTGCTCGGGCTGACTGTGGTGCTTCCCGACGGGACGGAGATCGAGACTGGCGGGCCCGAGCAGGATCTGCCGGGCTACGATCTCACCGGCCTGCTCACGGGATCGGAAGGCACGATGGCTCTGGTGACACGCGTCACGGTACGGCTTATGCGCCAGCCCGAAGCTGTCAAAACGATGCTCGCCATCTACGACTCGAACGAGGATGCCGGCCTCACGGTAGGGGAGATTACCGCCAGAGGCATCGTTCCGGTTGCGATCGAGATGCTCGACGGCGTCATGCTTCGCATGGTCGAAGAAGCGACGCATGCAGGCTATCCGCTCGACGCGGCCGCCGTGCTGCTGATCGAGATCGAGGGACTGAAAGAAGGGCTCGAAGAGCAGACCGAACGGATTCGAGAAGCCTGCCTGGCGTGCCGCGCGCGGGAGTTCCGCGTGGCGCGTTCGGCCGAAGAGCGGGATCTGCTCTGGAAGGGGCGCAAGAACGCGTTCGGCGCGGTCGGGCGGGTCAGCCCGACTTACTATGTGCAGGACGGTGTGGTGCCGCGGACGAAGCTCGCGCCGACGCTGCGACGCATCGGTGAAATCTCGGAGCGGTACGGGCTCACGATCAGCAACATTTTCCACGCGGGAGACGGCAACCTGCACCCCATCATCCTGTTCGATGCGCGAAGGCCCGGTGACCTCGAAAAGGCGCAGCAGGCCGGCGCTGACATTCTGCGGCACTGCATTTCGGTGGGGGGGTCGATCACGGGCGAGCATGGCGTCGGCATGGAGAAGCTCGATCTGATGCCGGACCAGTTCACGCCGGAC
>DASSSG010000822.1:0-5476 GCA_035708545.1 Bryobacteraceae bacterium
GTGGCGCGGGCTGTCGCGGCTCACGGACATCGAACTGGGATTCCTGATGGGAGTGAAACTTTGTGGGTAATTCAAAGCTCGTAAACTACCCTTCCGGTGGAGGGCTGGGCAACGCGATTCTGGAGGAGTGAGCGAGCAAAAACGCGAGTATTGGATTCGTTTTACAAGTGGCGCAGACAGCTGCGGCAAAGTGAGACAGTGCGATTCGCGCTGCTGGAGACTGCTCCGGCCGTCAGCGCCAGTCTGGATTCCGCACTCGAGCTGGTGCTCCGGAACGGCGAGCGGCTGCGCATCGGCAAAAGATCGTCCTCGAGCTCTGTGAGCGGCTGAAGCACGAGACTGCGGAAAAGGACAACTTCCGGAGTTTACTGCGCGAACTCCTGGAGGCGCAGCGCAACCGCAAGAGCGAGCAGCTCTCGAAAGATCAACTGGCCTTCTTCGAGGCGCTGTCGAAGGCCAGTACCCCGAGCCGGCGCTCGAAGAAGAACAGAACCGGAGGAGTCACAGACCAGCAGCGCCTTTCGACAACAGCCCGCCTCCTGGTGGTCTATTCGAAGACTCGAACGATTCTCGTCTCGGGCACAACGGGACGCGACCGCACGGAATCGCATTCGTTCACGGACAGGGACACAGTGCGTTCGTGCTCGTTGGTAAGAGCTGCTCGATTCGGGTCAGCGGCATGTTCAGATACCCGCCCGGCAAACGGGCATCCGGGCGGGCGTCACCGCGGCTGTGCACTGCATTCTGTGCCGCGGCGCTTCGAGACGGCGAATGACGCCGGCACTAATGCACAGTCGGCCGCAGGTACTCTGCGATGCTCTCCGCGACGATGCGCGCGCCCTCATTGGTGTAATGCGCGTCGTCATAATAAACGGTCAGATTCCCCGGCACCCGGGCCGCCAGGTCGAATGCCTCCACCTGTTCTGCCCGCGCCACCTCGAGGAGCCTGCGGTTGAACTCGCTCATAGCTGTCTCCAGCTCGCCCGGACTAATGTAGCCGATGGGGTTTTCGAACGGGCCGACATATCCGAGCCACAAAGCGTCGATCTCCTGACGGCTCAGATCGTTCCTCCAGAGCATCGGTTGCGTGATCAGCAGGCAGCGCTTTCTCAGGCCTCTGCATTCCTCCGCAAGCCTGCGGATGCGCTCTCCGTATTCCTGCACCGCGGCACGCAAGTCGGGCAGCGGAATAATCCGTGATTGGCGCCGCTTTCGCCGCATGTCCTCATAAAATTTCTCGATGTCGTAACGCAACTCGGACCGGGTGCCCGTAAGAAACTGCGCCAGTTTGTAAATTGCGGAACGGCTGTAGAGCGGAAACACGCCGAAGCCTTCATCGGCCCGCCGCTGCAGCTCGGC
The DNA here is from genome assembly GCA_035708545.1 of Bryobacteraceae bacterium. Taxonomy (GTDB): domain Bacteria; phylum Acidobacteriota; class Terriglobia; order Bryobacterales; family Bryobacteraceae; genus DASSSG01. Next base: position 1,360 of record DASSSG010000822.1, read on the forward strand.
ATTGACCGGTCGTCCTTCGAACGCCAGAGCCGCTCCGAGATCGTTCGCCCCGACCATGAATGTGATCAGATCGGCATCGGCCACGAGCGGATTTGTGCGCAGCATGTAAAGATGGTCGCTGCTCGTATGTCCCGACACGCCGGTATTCTCGACTTTGACGGGCCGGCCGCCGCGCGAAAGAAGATTGCCCAGCACCGCCGGCCAGGCCGTCGCATCGTCAAGCGCAAAACACTCCGTCGTGCTGCCGCCGATGGCGAGAATGATGAACGCCGCTTCACGGTTGTCCTGAAGTGAAGGGCCGCGCATGCCAAGTTCGTTGGTCGTAAACACCGTGTCGACCCTTTTGCCGGGGATAGCCAGCGAATTCCCGACCAGTTGGATTCTGAGGTTCGGCGGCCGCTGGATCCGTTTCAGTCCGGTGGCGAACACAGGCATGATGAGCGTGATTGCAGTTTCGAGAATGGCGGCGCAGACCAGGCCCACGAGCACGCTCAGCGTGATATTCGGAAGCATGCGCGCAACTCGCGGCCGTTTGCGCAGGGCAAACAGCACCAGGCCGCCGGCAAGCCACAGGAGGGTCAGCGCGATCAGGCCAGTGGACGTCCGCCCTCTGAAACCGCGCTGGTACGCCTGCACTGCAGTGATCAGCACAAACGCGGGGATCGCGAGGTGCGCCAGATACAGCCGCGTGCTCATGCTTTAATTGGCAGAGGACCGCTTGTGAAATGGATATATGTGGGCAAGTCGACAGTCTGAGCTATACTATCACCGCTTCTGATCTATGATCGCTCACCAGACAGTCCTCGCAAATCTGTTGAAGTGCCCTGTCTGTAATCGTGCTCTGGACGCCGGCGGCGGGCAGATTCGTTGTGACGGGTGCGCCGCGCGCTTCCCCGTCGACCCTGCCTCCGGCATTCCGTTGCTGTTCTGCCCCGCCGAAGGCTGGACGGACCGCGAAGATGTCACCGATAAAGTCAGGAGCTTCTACGAGGAAACGCCGTTCCCGAATTACGACGACACCGATTCGAGAGAGAGCCTGCGCCTGAAAGCCAGCCGCGGCCTCTTCGCCCGTTTGCTCGACGAGCAACTGCCCGATGGAGCGGTTGTCCTCGAGGCCGGCTGCGGGACCGGCCAACTGACAAACTTTCTCGGCATGGCGTGGAACCGCCACTGCATTGGAAGCGACATTTGCCTCAACTCGCTCCGCCTCGCAAAGGGATTCCGCGATCGCTTCTGCATCAATAACGCGGATTTCGTGCAGATGAACCTCTTTCGGCCGGTGTTCGGCCCCGCGAGCTTCGATGTGGTTATTTGCAACGGCGTGCTTCACCACACTGCCGATCCCTTCGGCGGCTTTCGGTCCCTCACGCGCCTGGTAAAACCAGACGGATTCATACTGATCGGACTTTATAACCACATCGGCCGCCTGCCAACCGATTTCCGCCGCTCGCTGTTTCGTGCTTCGAGCGACAGGTTCCTCTGGCTCGATGGCAACATACGCAGCAGGAGCTATAACGAAAGCCGCTTCCGAGCCTGGTTTCGCGATCAGTACAAGCACCCGCATGAGAGCAAGCATTCTTATGACGAAGTGATTGACTGGTTCGCGCGCGAAGGCGTCGCTTTCCTTTCGTCGATTCCGCCCATAGACGGATCGCCCGTAACCGGCAGGAGCAGACTATTTGCGCCGCATTCGTCCGGGTCGCGGCTGACCCGCAGGCTCACGGAAATCGAGATGTTATTGAAGGGCGGCGTCGACGGGGGACTTTACATCATGATAGGCCGCAAGCTGCCGTGATCTCCTGCATCGCGGAGTGAGCGCCTCAATAGAATCAACGATGACCCACGAGGAATTCTCCAGACACGTCGAGGTCGAAGGCTCGACCGATCGCTCGTTCGGTTTTGTCTTCACGATATTCTTTGCTGTTTTCGCCTGCCTACCCCTGCTGGCGGGCGGCAACATCAGGATCTGGTCGCTCGTCCTTTCCGTCTTTATCCTCGCTGTGACGCTCGCGCGGCCCGGTCTGCTGCATTTCCCCAATGTGCTCTGGGGGAAACTCGGACTGCTGCTGTCGAGGATTGTCAGTCCGGTCGTCATCGCCATCATCTTTTTCTTCGTCGTGACGCCCCTGGCCCTGTTATTCCGCGTTTTGGGGAAGGATTCGATGAGAAGGAATCCGCAGGCCGTGCCTTCGTTCTGGCTGGAACGGCGGCCGCCCGGGCCGCCCGCCGATTCAATGGCAGATCAATTCTGAAGGAGAGAACTACTGTGTCATTTCTCCGCGAATTCTGGCGCTTCGTTCGTGTACGCAGGAAATTCTGGCTCCTGCCGATTCTGCTCACGCTGCTGCTGGTCGGCGTGCTGATGGTTCTGGCCCAGGGTTCCGCCGTGGCCCCGTTCATCTACACGCTGTTCTGAGTCAGGTGATTGCTTGCGAATACTCGGTATTTCCGCGTTTTACCACGACAGCGCCGCTGCGCTGGTAGAAGACGGCAGGGTTACAGCCGCTGTCCAGGAAGAACGTTTCTCGCGGAAGAAGCATGACGCACGCTTTCCCGGAAACGCCGTCCGTTACTGCGTGGACCAGGCCGGCGGATCGCTCGATGACATCGACTACGTCGTCTTTTACGACAAGCCCTTTCTGAAGTTCGAGCGGCTCATCGAAACCTATCTGTCGTTCGCGCCGAAGGGCTTCCGGAGCTTCCAGATGGCCATGCCGCTCTGGATCCGGGAGAAGCTCTTCCAGAAGGATCTCCTTCAGCGCGAGTTAAAAGCCTTCGGCGACTTCGATGCTTCTGCGCGCTTATTGTTCACCGAGCATCACGTAAGTCACGCCGCCAGCGCCTTTTTTGCTTCCCCCTTCGACGAAGCGGTAATTCTTACCCTCGACGGCGTCGGCGAGTGGGCGACCACGACGGTAGGCCACGGCAAAGGTAACTCTCTCGTTATCAACAAGGAGATTCATTTCCCTCACTCACTGGGACTCCTGTATTCTGCGTTCACTTATTATACTGGCTTCAAAGTTAACTCCGGCGAATACAAGCTCATGGGCCTGGCGCCGTATGGCGAACCGAAATATATGAGCCGCATTCTCGATCGCCTGATCGAGGTCAAAGAAGATGGCTCTTTCCGCCTCAATATCGACTACTTCGATTACTGCACCGGCCTCACGATGACGAATCAGAAGTTTGCCGATCTGTTCGGCGCGCCGCGGCGAAAACCCGAAGACCGGGTCACGCAACACACCATGGATGTCGCGGCGTCAATTCAGGCGGCGCTCGATCACATTGTTCTGCGGATCGCGCGCGCGCTGGCGAGGGAGACCGGCATTCCGAACCTCTGCATGGCCGGCGGTGTGGCACTCAACTGCGTGGCAAACGGAAAGATCCTGCGCGACGGCTGCTTTCAGAGGCTGTGGATCCAGCCGGCCGCGGGCGATGCCGGCGGCGCATTAGGCGCGGCACTGGCGGCCCATTATATGTTCAAAGCTCAGCCCCGGCATGCGAACGGCTGTTGTGATGCCATGCGAGGCGCCTATCTGGGGCCCGAGTTCTCCGACCAGGAAATCCAGGCGCGGCTGCACGCCGCCGGTGCGCGTTTCTGTGTCCTCAGCGAGCAGGAACTCATCGAACGCTGCGCGCAGCATCTGTGCGATGGCAAAGCGGTCGGCTGGTTCCAGGGGCGCATGGAGTTCGGACCGCGGGCGCTCGGCGCGCGCTCGATTCTCGGCGACGCGCGCTCCCCTTCCATGCAGTCTGTCCTGAACCTGAAGGTCAAGTACCGCGAGAGCTTCCGGCCGTTTGCCCCGTCGGTGCTTCGTGAAGACGTCTCAGGCTGGTTTGAACTGAGCGGCGACAGCCCCTACATGCTTCTCGTGGCCGACGTTGTCCCGAGCCGGCGGCGGGCCATGACGGCTGAAGAACAAAGACTGTTCGGCATTGAGAAGCTGAACGTACCGCGGTCGGAAATTCCCGCCGTCACGCACGTCGATTACTCCGCCCGCATTCAGACCGTCCACAAAGAGACGAATCCGAAATATCACCGCCTCATCGAGACGTTCAAACAGCGTACCGGCTGTCCCGTGATCGTCAACACGAGCTTCAACGTGCGCGGCGAGCC
>DASSSG010000823.1:0-3715 GCA_035708545.1 Bryobacteraceae bacterium
GCTAACGGCAACGCCATTGACGATCGCGGCCGCCTGTACACGTGCGAAGGCAACGCGAAGCGGGTGACGCGCACGGACAAGAACGGCAAGGTCGAAGTGCTCGCGGAGCGCTATAACGGAAAGCGCTTCAACGCGCCGAACGACATCGTGGTCAGCAGGAATCATCACGTGTACTTCACCGATCCGGCGTTCGGGCGGCAGGCGGAGGGCCGCGAGCTGGACTTCTACGGCGTGTATCACATCGCGCCGAAGGGCGAGCTGACGTTGTTCGCAAAACCGGCGGGACGGCCCAACGGCATCACGCTTTCGCCGAACGGCCGCATCCTGTACGTGTCCAACTCGGACGAGAAGAACATTCGGGCCTATGATATTGGCCGCGACGGCGCGCCGACAAACGAACGCGTCATCATCGAAAACGTGGACGGCCCGCCGGACGGGATTCGCGTCGACGAGAAGGGCAATATTTACGTGACCGCGAATGCGGTGTTTGTGTATACGCCCGAAGGAAAGCTGCTGGCGAAGATCCCGGTCGCCGAGACGCCGGCCAACTGCGCCTTCGGCGAGGCGGATATGCAGAGCCTCTTCATCACGGCGCGAACGTCCGTCTATCGGGTGCGTCTGAACGTGAAGGGAGCGGTGCAGTATTAGCCGGCGCTACCCGGACCGACCGTTTCTCGGAGTCGGCGCTCTCATTTTCGACCGCGGACGGATTCTGCTGGTGGAGCGTGGCGGCGAGCCTCTGAAGGGGCAGTGGTCGCTGCCGGGCGGAATCGTCGAGACGGGCGAACTGCTGAAGGACGCCACAAGGCGCGAGGTGCGCGAAGAGACCGGGCTCGAGGTGGAGCCGCTGTCGATCTTCGAGGTGTTCGAGCGCATCATGCCCGACACGGAGGGCCGCACGGAGTATCACTACGTGCTGATCGATTACGTCTGCCGCGTCACGGCGGGCTCGCTTGCACCCGCGACTGACGTGAGGCGCGCCGTGTGGGCGTCGAAACCGGAACTGCCGGAATACGATCTGACGGAAGGCACGCTCGGAGTGATTCTCCGGGCGTTTGAACATGCCGGCGAGCAGCGTTGAGGTTCTGGAATACGCGGCGCTGAAGGAGCTGATCGGCGGGTATGTGTCGGGCCCGCTCGGACGCGCGGAGCTCGAGCGGGTCGCGCCGTGTGCCGAACGCGCAACGCTCGAAGCTTCGCTGGCTGAGCTGGCCGAGGCGATCGAGTTCGCGCGAACGCAGCCGAAGCTGCCGCTCGGCGGCCTGGTCGACAGCAGCGCGTCGGTGCAGAAGCTGCGCATCGAGGGCGCCAGTCTCGAGGGCGACGAGATAGCAAACCTGATCACGTTTCTGCAGCGCGCGACGGAGATCCGGCTGAACATCGTGACCGAGGCCGCGCGGTTCCCACGCCTGAATCAGCGCGCGGGCGGCATCGGGGAGTTCCGGCTGCTGCTGCGCGACGTAGCGGGCAAAGTGCTGCCGAACGGCAGCGTCGCAGACAGCGCGAGTGTCGCGCTGACCCGCCTGCGGCGTGACATCGAGCGGCAGCAGCGGCACATTCAGGAGTCGCTCGAGCGGTTTGTGCGCGCACACCGGGAGCAGGGCATTCTTCAGGAAGAGTACGTCACTTTGCGGAACGATCGTTTTGTCGTGCCGGTGGTCGCGGGGCAGAAGCGCCGTGTGGACGGTGTCATTCACGGCGCCAGCGGCAGCGGGCAGACGCTGTTCATCGAACCGCTGGAGACGATCGATCTCAATAACGAGCTGGTGCGCCTGCGCGAGGAAGAAGCGCGGGAGGTGCATCGGATCCTGCGCGAGATTACGGAACGGCTGCGGGAGCATGCAGCGGCGATCCGGCAGACGCTCGATCAGGTCAGCGCGTTCGACCTGTTGTTCGCGAAGGCGGCGTTTGCGATCGATTACGACTGCGTGATTCCGAGGTTCAGTCCGGACGAGACCCGGCGCGTGCATCTGAAGCACGCCCGGCACCCGGTGCTCGAAAGTGTCCTGCGGCGCGAAGGGCGGCGGGTGGTGCCGCTGTCGGTCACCCTGGACGATCGTGTTCACACGCTGCTGATCAGCGGGCCGAACACGGGCGGCAAGACGGTGGCAATGAAGACGGTCGGGCTGCTTGCGCTGATGGCACAGTCGGGGATCGCGGTTCCCGCCGAAGAAGCCGAGTTCCCGGTGTTCGACCGCGTGCTCGCCGATATCGGCGATCAGCAGTCGATCGAGCAGAGCCTGAGCACGTTCTCGGCGCACATCACATGCATTCGGAATATGATCGAGCGGGCGACGGTGGACTCGCTGGTGCTGCTCGATGAGCTGGGGCGAGCGACGGACCCCGAAGAAGGCGGCGCTCTCGGCGTCGCGATTCTCGAGCACTTTCGGGGCATCAAAGCGTTCACCCTGGCATCGACACACCTGCTCGCACTCAAGATCTATGGGGCGAACACGGAGACCGTGCTCAACGGCAGCATGGGTTTCGACGAGAACACGCTGCAGCCGACTTACGTGCTGCATCTGGGCGCGCCGGGGAAATCGGCGGGGCTCGATATCGCGGCGCGGCTCGGCCTGCCGCCGCGAGTTATCGAGCGGGCCCGCGCGGCGATGAGCAGCACGGAGCGGGATATCGCGCGGTTCCTGTCGGAGCTGCACGCGCGGCTGGAGGGAGTGAGCGCGCTCGAGGCGGACCTGCGGCGCCGCATCGAGGAGGTGGATCGGCGCGAGGCGCAGCTCGGGCGCGAGTTCGAGAAACGGGAAGCGGATAAGATTCGCGAGCTCGAGGGCCGGAACGCCGAACTGGTCGCGCGTTTCGAGGCCGACGCACGGCAGACGATCGACAGCATCATGCAGTCGGCGGAGAATCGCAAGGCCGCCGAGCAGGCGACGCGGAAGGTATCGAGGACGCGGCGCGAGTTTCAGGAGGCGTTCGCCCAGGCCGTGCGCGAGAGTTCGCCGGCAGCGGCTCCGGGCACCCCACAGATCCACGAGGGCGCGCGCGTCCGGCTGAGAGGCGTGCGCTCGCCGGCGCGCGTGCGGCGGGTTTTGCCCGAGGAGAAGCTGGAGGTCGAGGCCGGTTTCATGAAGATGCAGGTCTCACGGGATGACGTGGAAGAGGTGCTTCCGCCCGAGGCGGAGGCGGTGTTGCGGCTGCCGAAGAATGTCACGTTTCGGCAGACCGGCCCGCGCTGGGATGTCCCCTACAGCGAGCTGAATCTGATCGGCAAGCGCGCAGAGGAAGCTACCGAGGAGCTCGACAAGTTTCTCGATCAGGCGGCGCTCGCGCAGGTAATGCGGGTGCGGATCATCCATGGGCACGGCATGGGCGTGCTGAAGCGGGCGGTCAGTGAGTATCTGAAGAACAGCCCGCACGTGGAGAAGTTCTACCCGGCGTCCGAGCAGGAGGGCGGCACAGGCGCGACGATCGCAGAGCTGAAGGAAGGATAGTCAGCGAGCGGGCTGCGCCGGCGGCGTAAGGGCGCGCTCCAGGCCCTCAATTTTGCTCGCGAGCTCGTCGGCCTTCGCCTGCTCGGTGCGAAGTTCGGCGGCGAGTTCGGCCTCCTGTGCCCGCAGCTGTGATTCCAGTTTGGAAGCCTGCTCGAGTTCAGTGCGTCCCAACGCGAGCTTATGCTCCATGTCCTTTACCCACGCGTCCGTGGCGGGCCGCTGTTTCATCTCGGCCTCTGCGAGCCTGAGCTGGGATGAGATCTCCG
>DASSSG010000824.1:0-3054 GCA_035708545.1 Bryobacteraceae bacterium
AAGGAAGAGTTTCAGGCGCGGTACGGGTTCGGCCTGACGTATCTGCCCTTTGTCGCGCGCGCGGCCGCCGATGCGCTGCGCACGTATCCCATCGTCAACGCCTCGATCGACGGGAACAACATCATCTATCACAACGACATCAACATCGGCATCGCGGTAGCGCTTGACGGCGGCAGCGGCCTGATTGTGCCCGTGATCCGCAATGCCGACGAGAAGAACGTGGTCGGACTGCAGCGCGCGATCGTGGATCTGGCGGCGCGTGCGCGCTCGCGCCAGCTGAAGCCGGACGAAGTCACGGGCGGTACTTTCTCGATTACGAACTTCGGCAGCTTCGGGAGTCTTTTCGCCACGCCCGTGATCAACCAGCCGCAGGTCGCGATCCTCGGGGTGGGCGCGGTCGTGAAAGAGCCGGTGGTGGTCGACATCGATGCCATTGCTGTCCGCTCGACCTGCTATCTCGCGCTCACCTTCGATCACCGCCTCATTGACGGAGCGCTCGCCGACCAGTTCACGGCGAAGGTAAAGAACGTCCTCGAGAACTGGTCCGACGAGGTCCTGTAGGGCTGAGCCGCGGTGCCTGCGCTCACAGGCGTAATCGTAGCCGTTGAGAGCCGAGTCACCTGGCCACGTGGCGGCATCAGTCTCTATTTCCGCGATCCCGATGCCAACCTGCTCGAGCTGGTCACGCCGGGCTTGTGGCCGATCTACTAACGAGACGTGATCGAGATCGACGGCGCGTTCGGCGAGGGCGGCGGGCAGATCCTCAGGACGTCGCTCGCGCTTTCGCTGATCACCCGACAGGCATTTCGCATTTCGAACATTCGTGCGCACCGCCTCAAACCGGGGCTGCGGCGGCAGCATGTGACTGCGGTTGAAGCAGCGGCCACCGTCGGGGCGGCCGATATCGACGGTGCACGCGCCGACTCGCGGGCACTTGTCTTCCGTCCGAAACGCGTCCACGCCGGCGAATATCGCTTCTCGATCGGCACGGCGGGCAGCACAACGCTCGTTTTCCAGGCTGTGCTGCCGGCCCTGATGATCGCTGACGGGCCTTCACGCCTCACGTTCGAGGGCGGAACACACAACTCGGGCGCGCCTCCGTTCGACTACCTCGATCGTGTCTTTCTGCCCGTCCTCAATCGCATGGGGCCAACGGTGAGAATGCGCCTGCTGCGGCACGGCTTCGCACCCGGTGGACGCGGTGAGTTTGAAGTTTCGGTAATTCCCGTACGGCGGCTTGCCTCGCTCGAGCTGACGAGCCGCGGCGACATTCGCGGGCGCAACATCCGAGCGATATATTCGAACCTGCCCGACCATGTCGCCGAGCGGGAACTCGCGATCGTTCGCTCTCATCCGGACTGGCGTGAGGTATCAGGCACAGCCGACCGCGTTGCAGCCGCGGGGCCGGGGAATATCGTCCTGCTCGAGGTCCGCAGCGAGCGTCTAAACGTTTTGCATCGCGAAGAGACCGGCTCAGCGCTTTGCCGATGTGGCACGCTTCTTCGTCTTCGCCGGAACCGCTGCGGCAACGGCGACCGGCGGTGTGGCGCCAGTTGCGGGCGCACGAGTGATTTCGACGGTCTTCCGCAGACTGAAATAAACGGCAAGGGCAAGTAGGGCCGGGCCCACAAAAAAGCACACCCTGAAAAACCGGACCACATCCCGCTCAACGCCAGTCAACGGAACGTCCCACTTTCGCAGCAGCAACGATTGCGGCTCAGACCAGCCGCGCAAATCGATAACGGCCGGCGGCGGCGCGTTCGGCGGCGGGGCAAACATCCACCTGTAGTCAGGGCTCCACAAGACCGGCTCTTTGGCCTCGCTCATCCAGACGCGAAACAGCCGCAGGTTAAATCCTATGTGATTCCACATGCTGTCGCCCATGAGAGACTCCAGCGTATTGTGACCGGTGGTGGTCGCGACCAGGTGCAGCACACCGTAGTAGTAAAAGGCGCCCAGAAACGAGATCGCGACTCCGAGCAGCACCAGCGCCACCAACAGCACATCGCGGCGCAGCCGGAAGGCCGGCCTCGCTGCGCCCAGGCACACGATGAGCGGGGCGACGGCGGTATGAAGGTAACGCGGTCCCCAGCATTCGTCGGCAAATCCCCGAAGCATGGCGAGGAACGAAATCAGCCCGCCCAGCATTAAGCAGGTGAAAACCGACAGCCCGTGATGAGTCCTGAACAGCCGAGGCAGACTATACAGACTCAGCAACAGCACCGGTGCGAAGAGCAGAAGACCCTTGTTCGGGGAGCCGAACAAGCCGAAGACGTTGGCCACCCACGCAAACGGCTGGTCGATGAGCCATGGCTGAATGGCGTTCGAGGCGCCGCCGGACGCACCCCAGAAGGGACGACGCCCTGCGGCGGCGGCAATCCAGGCGCCGCCGATAATCGCCAGGACGGTCGCGATCTGGGCACGCCGCTCTCGCCATACGTCTTTAAAACGCAGCCAGACCAGATACAGCACAGCCGGGAACAGAACGAAGCTTGTAGACTTCACGCTGACCGCGAGTCCGGAACAGACACCGAACAGGAGCACTGACGGCCAGCTCTGCGGGGTTCCCATCGCCAACGCCAGCCAGGCCGCCGCAAACAGGAAGAGAGACTGCTTGGTCTCGAGACCGATAAACGCGTACGGCCACAACATCGTCGCGAATGCTGCTCCGAACGTCAGCAGTAGTGCCATGGTCGCCGACGTTACCTGCCGTAGCCAGCAGAACAACAACGAAATCAGCAAGGCAGTCAGAACGATCGGCTGGAGCGACAGACAGAAGTCCGCGGACACCCATTTGGAGCCGAGCGCCAGGAATGGCAGGTCAACGAGCAGCGGGACGGGGCCATGGCGCGACCACTCCATAGGCGGCGCGGGCGAGCCGGACATCCATGCCCCGAGTATGTCCAGCATGCGCTTACCGGATTTGATCTCTTCGCCCGTATACCCCATGCCCGCGATCGAACCGGGAGACATGGCCGCATAGCAGCCGAACAGGCCGAAGAAGATGAGGACGGGGGCTAAGTACCGCCTCATGGCGTACCATCCGTGCCGTGT
>DASSSG010000825.1:0-14729 GCA_035708545.1 Bryobacteraceae bacterium
CGGACATGACCGCGGCGTTGAGCGCGGAGCTGAAGCAGACGCTGGTCGCGCGCACGCCTCTGAAACGAATGGGCACGCCCGAGGACGTCGCGGCGGCAGTGCGTTTTCTGGCGAGCGAGGAGGCAAGCTACATCACGGGCCACGTGCTCGACGTCAACGGGGGACTGTACATGTAGAGGAGCTATGCGAGCCTGCATCGCAGCACTTGCGGCGCTGTCCGCATCCTGCACCGCTGCCGCCCAGGAGACGGTGCTCCGAACGACGACTCGTCTCGTGCAGGTCAACGTAATCGCAACCGGCAGCGATGGCGCGCCGGTCGCGGATCTCGCGAAAGACGATTTCACGCTCACCGAGGATGGCAGAGCGGAGACCCTGCGCGTCTTCTCGATGCAGAATGGCGAGGCGATCACGGGCGCGGGCCAGGCGCTCCCGGCGGGGTTCTTTTCCAATCGCCTCGAGTACAAGGGCGGCCTGCCAGGCAGCGCCACCGCGCTTCTGTTCGACGTGATGAATACGCCTCCGGGCTATTTCGGCCGGGCGCGACCGCAGATTACCAGCTTTCTCCGCCAGATCGACCCGCGGTTCCGAATCGCCATCTACGTGCTGAACCGGCGCGGGCTCACGGTCCTGCACGACTTCGCGACTGACACCGCGCTGCTGACGAGGCGTGTGGAAAGTCTCCGCGACGTACTGCCGAATCAGATGTCGGAAGATGCGCTGGCAGCTCTGCAGGCCATGGCTAAGGAAGGAAACGCGATGGATGCCCTGTTCGGGCAGGGCAACATGACCGATATCGCGGCGATGCTCATCGCGCGCAGTGAAGGTATGGAACGGGACTTCAATCAGCGCGACAAGACTCTCACGACGCTGCGGGCACTTACAGCGATTGGACGGCGGCTCGGCAGCGTACCCGGACGAAAGAATCTCGTGTGGATCACGGCCGGAATCCCCGTAACAGGCACGGAGGTGACGGGAATGAACGAGCGGAGAACGTATACTTTCGGTGCCGACCTCGAGCGCGCACTGAAGGCACTCGCCGAGACGTCCGTAGCGGTGTACCCGATCGACGTCCGCGGGCTGCTGGGTCTGGCTCAAGACAGGCTCATGCCGGAGAACCGAACGACAATGCAGCAGTTTGCCGTGCGCACGGGCGGAAAGGCTTATTACGGGTCCGAAGTCGGAAAGGCGCTGCCGGAGGCGTTCGAGCACTCGCGGATTTCCTACACGCTCGCATACTATCCGTCGAACCAGAAGTACGACGGCAGGTTTCGGAAGATCGAGGTGCGCGTCCGGCGGGCCGGGGTCCGGCTGACGTACCGATCCGGATATTACGCCGAGCGAGATGCCGGGACGGCCGAGGAGCAGCGCAAGGCGGAACTGCTGGGCGCTGTCTGGAGTCCCGTCGACGCCACCGCGATTCCGCTGGACGTTTCGCTGGAGCGCAGCAGTTCCCTGGCGCCGAACGAAAGGGCGGTCGTGGTGCGGGTGGAGGGCAGCGCGCTGGCCTTCGAACCGGGGCCGAGCGGAAGCGCGGCACGCGTGGAGCTGTTCTTTGTGCAGAAGGACGCAGCGGGCAAGCAGGTAGACGGCGTCTTCGATAACGTAGATGTGAAGGTTCCGGCCGAGAAGGTCCGAGCGCTGGAGGAGCGCGGCATGACGCACCGGAAGATCCTGAGCGTGCATCCGCAAACCGCAGTCATACGTGTGGTGGCACGGAATCCGATCACCGGGGCGCTCGGCTCACTGAGTATTCCGTTTACCAGCCGATGAAGAGGATTGTTGCCGCCATCGTCACTGTCGCAGGCTGGACGGCGGCCGAGCCGCTGCAGCTCCATCCGGAGAATCCGCACTACTTCCTGTTTCGCGGCAAGCCGACTGTGCTGGTCACGTCGGGCGAGCATTACGGGGCGGTCATTAATCGCGAGTTCGATTACCGCGTGTACCTCGCGGAGCTGAGGCGGCGGAATCTCAACCACACGCGGGTGTGGGCGGGCGCGTATCGCGAGGTGCCGGGCAACTTCTCGATTACGAACAACACGCTCGCGCCGGCGGCCGATAAGTTCGTGGCTCCGTGGCCGGCGATCGAAGGCGGCAGATTCGACCTCGCGCGATGGAATCCCGAATACTTCACGCGCCTGCACGCGTTCATGCGCGAAGCCGACCGCAACGGAATTGTCGTCGAGATGAACCTGTTCTGCCCGTTTTACGAGGACTCGATGTGGAAGGTCAGCCCGCTGCACACAAACGTGCCGCGCACGGAGGCGCTGACGCTGAAGCATCCCGAGCTCGTGAAGGTACAGGAAGCCATGGTCCGGAAGATCGTGACCAAACTGAACGCCTTTGACAACCTGTATTACGAGATCGCCAACGAACCGTACTTCGGCGGCGTCACTGTGGAGTGGCAGGAGCACATCGCGAAGGTCGTCGCGGCAACGGAAGCGAGCCTGCCGAAGCGGCACCTGATCTCGCAGAATATCGCGAACGGCTCGAAAAAGATCGAGAAGCCGCTCGAGCTGGTCTCGATTTTCAACTTCCACTACTCGCGGCCGCCCGACAGCGTCGCAATGAACTATGCGTTGAACCGGGTGATCGGGAATAACGAGACCGGCTTCGACGGAAGCGCCGATGCTACGTACCGGATTCAGGGATGGGACTTCCTGATGGCCGGAGGCGCGCTGTATAACAACCTCGACTACTCGTTCGCCGCGGGGAATGAGGCGGGCGATTTCGCGTACCCGCCGAGTACTCCGGGCGGTGGAAGCGCAACGCTGCGGCGGCAGCTCGGTCTCCTGCGCAGGTTCTTTGACGAGATGCCGTTCGTGCGCATGGCGCCGTGTAACGAGGTCATCAAACGCGCCGTGGCGTCTTCCCGCGCGCTGTGCGAGCCGGGACGGTTGTACGCGGTGCACATCCATCATGGCCGGCCGGTGAAGGACGGCAAACCGAAGTATCAGGTGGACGGGTCGCCACAGCGCACGACGCTCGAGCTCGAGCTGCCGGCCGGCAGCTATGACGTGAGGTGGTTCGACACGAAGACGGGCAGCGCCAGGAACACGAGGATCGCGCACGCCGGCGGTCTGGCAACCATCGCGTCGCCCGAGTACTCGAACGACATCGCGCTCAGGGTTTCCCGCCGGGGCCGGGATCGCCAACGCGCTGTCCGGCCGGCAGAGGCGCGTCGACCCGGGTTGCGGGCTCGGTGACCGGTGCGGCGGGTTCTTCCTTGTTGACGGGTCGTTTGAGGTCTCGCCGCCTGGCCGGCTTGCGCGCCTCGGGGCGGCGTACCGGCGGTTGCGGTTCAGACTGCACGACCGGCGCGGGCTGGGGAGCTTGCGGCGCCGCGGGCCGTTCTCTCACATACAGAGTGATTACGAATGCGATCACCGCAAGCGACAGACCGATGTAGAAGATGACCTGCAGTCCCGCGCGCCAGGGCGACTGCTTAGGGGTCGCGGTCGCTGTGGGCGCCGCGACAGGCGCCGGTGCCATGACAGCGGCCGCTCCGGCACCGCCTGCGATCGGCGCCGGAGCGGGTCGCGGCGCAGAGGCGCGGAGCAGCTCCAGAGCGAATTCCGAACACGTCGCATAGCGTCCATTCGGATCCTTGCTCAGCGCCCTCGCCACCACGTCCGCAATCGGCCGCGTCAGAGCCTTGTTGCGCTCGAGCATCGGCTTCGGCTCGCCGTTCACGATCTGGTACATGATCGCGGTTACGGTATCGCCGTCGAAGGGCCGCACGCCGGTAAGCATACGGTAGGCGATTACCGCGAGCGCGAACTGGTCGGCGCGGCCGTCGATCGGGTGACCGAGGATCTGCTCGGGCGCCATATAGTATGGGGTTCCCAGGACAAGGCCGGTTTTCGTCAGGCCGGCTTCGGCGAGGTTCCTGGCGATGCCGAAGTCGGCGACCTTCACTCGGTTGCCGTGACTCAGCATGATGTTCGCGGGCTTAATGTCGCGATGGATGATGGCCCGCGCGTGCGCGGCATCGAGCGCACAGGCGATCTGTCCGACGATGCTGGCGGTCTCGTTCACGCTCATCGGCGCGCCGGAAGCCAGACGATCCTCGAGAGTGTCGCCTTCGATGTACTCCATGACGATGAAGGCAAGCTCGCCGACCACGTCGACGTCGTGAATCGCGATGATATTCGCGTGCGAGAGCAATCCCGCGCCGCGCGCCTCGGCAAAAAGGCGCCGCCGCAGGTGATCGATCTCGGGGGCGCCGCTCAGCTCCGGAGCATGGACGACCTTGATGGCAACGGTCTTGTCCATGATCGGGTGACGCGCAAGAAAGACTCTGCCCATCGAGCCGCGGCCCAGCTCGCGGATGACTTCGTATTTGCCAATTCGCTCCACAGAAACCGGGACAGAGACGTATCCGCAGTAATATCGGCAACACGCGCGATCTACTGCAGAGGGTTCGATTATGGCACGGAATACGCCGCGATGCGCAGGCGGCGGTAATCGGCCCACCACTGCCCGTCGTGGAAGAGTGCGGGCCTGAGCACGCGAGCAATCTCGTCGAGGGCGGCACCGCGGGCTTCCTTCGGCACGGAAGCGAGGAGCGGTTGTCCAAACATTTCATACCACTCTTGTACCGATCCATCGAGCGGGGTCGGCCGATCGAAGAGAGCGGCGTGGCGGGTCTCGAGACCGTGGCGCGCGAGAAGCGATGTGTATTCGGGAATGTCGGGAAAGTACCAGGGGTTATCGGCGGAGGGGATGACGTGTTTGGCGGCGGCGAGCAACTGCGCGACGTTGCCTTTGCCGCCGAACTCGGTTACGAAGCGACCGCCGGATCTGAGCGCGGCGGCGACAGAGCGGACCACGCCGTCGGCATCCCGAACCCAGTGCAGCACCGCGTTCGAGAAGACGGCGTCGAACGATTCGTCGAAGCGGAAGGACGAGGCGTCGGCCAGGACGAAGCGCAGATTCGGATAGTTCCGGCGTGCCTGGCCGAGCATGTCGGGTGAGGCGTCCAGGCCCACTACTTCGGCGCCGCGTTCCGCGATCGCGTTCGTCAGGTGGCCGGTGCCGCAGCCTATGTCGAGTATGCGCTCGCCGGGTTGGGGATTGAGTAAGTCGAGTAAGTCACTGCTCGCCTTCCAGACGAAGGAGCACGACGACTCGTAGGTTGCGGCATCCCATTTCATAAGCCGACTCACAATTCGGCCATGGCATTGAAGATCAGGCGGAAGGTACCGAAAGTCTGGCCGCGGAACTGGGGGCGGAAACCGAAGAGCACGACGCGGCCTTTTCCGTGGCGAGCTTCGACGAGGAGCGGTTTGCCCGCGACAACTTTCTCACCGGTGAGCCAGCCGCTGGCGAGAACGTCTTTGGCGGCGTATCTCGCGACGACGCGCACCGCCCGCTCCCCTTTATTGAAGTCGTGGTCGAGCGTGATGTCCCACGCCTGGCCGTCGGTCGAATAGGCGTAGGTTGTGGCGGGCATGCCTGCGCCGATCGGGTGCTCCGTATCGACGGTGATGCGAATGACTGAGCCCGGGTTGTCGTAGTTAGATGCGGTGTTGAGCTTGCGAAGCGGCAAGCCGAACATCTGCACGGGGAGTTCGCAAGACTCGTCGAAGGTCATGAGCGTACCGCCTTCGCGGACGAAGCGGTCGAGCTCGGCGAGACCGCTGATGCCGATGCCGCCCGTGTACTCGGGGTGCGGCAGCGGCTCCGCCTCGCCCGGACGGCGCCGGCGCACGCGCTCTCCCGGACGCCAGCCGTTGAGAATCGAGTTGGTCGGCTGCGAGGCGAGGATGATGACGTCATGAGTCGCGCGCAGCTCCCCGCGCCGAATGTCCTGGTTGGGCACGAGCTTGTGCGGCACGGCGTAATAATCGAACAGCCATTGCGTCCAGCCGGTGTCCATGTTGGGCAGCGAGGGCTGGTAAAGTGCGATCCTGCGCCGGGGCGGGATAGTGAACCGCGTCTTCTCGTGAGGAGGATCGGTGACGCGCTCGAGATTACCGCCGGGAGCGTCGTCGAGCCGCTCCACCTGCACGCCCATGTTCATCCACAATGTCCAGCCGGCGACATCGTACGGGCGTCTGCCGGTATCGGGGTACTTCTGCGGTTCCATAAGGTCGACGAGATAGGGACGGAATGGCTGTGCGGCGGGCAGGATATATCGCCCGCGGGCGCGCTGCACCTCGATGCCGGCGAGCATGAGACGACTGACTATCTCGGCGGCGTTCTCCTGATCGGCGGCGACCGCATAGCCCCAGGGCTTCTGTTTCTTTCCGGTCTCGATATTCGCCTGCGCCATCTCCCAGGCTTTGAGGAGGAACTCCGGCGCGCGTGACGCCGCAAGGTCGAGGATGGCGAAATCGGCGGTCAGCATGTACTCGATGGCATCGCGTACGCCCCAGGTGCCGCCCATCCACGGACGCTGATAGAACATGCTCGGTTCGCGCGTGAGTGCGCCATTGGAGAACTTGTCGGGGAATTCCTCGGACCGGTATTCGCGCGGCGTGGCGTAGGCGTGGAGAGCGGTCTCGGTGAGAATTCCATGCATGTTGTGAAAGGCCGGCACCGATCGCAGGCCGCCGTTCCACCAGGCGTCGAACTGAATGTAGGAAAGGACGCCAGGTTTGTTCTCGCGCGCAAAGCGCTCTTTCATGGCCGCGCCGATCAGATTGATGCCTTCCATAACAGGCGCGGGGATGTTGGGATTGAGCGGGTCGGCGTAGGGGGGCACGAAGATGCGCGCGGGAAACGCGGGCGCCTGGTGCTGGTTATACACGATCTGCGGGAACCATTCCTGAAAGAGCTGGCGCGAGACGTGGCGCGTCTCGGCGAGGTTCATCATGAAGTAGTCGCGGTTGTTGTCGTGGCCTGAATACTTCTGATAGAGCGACGGCAGCGGCGCGGTCTCCCAGGGCGTGCCGACGTTCCGGCGATACCATTTGACGACCATGTCGAGCCCGTCGGGGTTGATCGACGGCACCTGGATGAGGATGACGCGATCGCGGATGCGTCGGATTTCCTCGGATTCGTCCGTGATCATGCGGTGCGCGAGGACGGGCGCGTGCTGCGCGGGCGCGACCTCGGTGGCGTGCAGGCCGGAGTCGATCCAGACAATGGCTTTCCCTTCGCGCGCGAGAGCGCGGGCTTCGTCAGGCGTCGCCTGGCCGAGCGCGAGCCGCCGGCTGATCTCGCGCCAGCGATCGAGGCGCCGCAGGTTTTCGGGGCTCGAGATGTATGCGAGGTACATCGGGCGACCTTCGGAGGTGCGGCCGAACTCGGCGAGGCGAATGCGGTCCGACGCGGCTTCGAGCTTGCGAAAGTAGCCCATGATGTCGTTGTAGTTCGCCAGCTTGTAATCGGCGCCCGGTTCGTATCCGAGATGCTCTTTGGGCGCCGGCGGCGCGGCGGCGAGCGCGACGAAACACAGCAGCAGCGGTGCGAAGGAGACCCGAGTCAACATTGCCGACAATGATACTTCGCGAGGGCGGCCGGGGACACGGGCGGCGGCTCGGGAGGTGACAAAACGAACCCATTCCCATTTTCGGACAGCGGCGGCAGTTGCGCCGGAGCGGGCTGCGGCGGGCGTATGTCGGTGGTTTCCCAGGGGGTTGATTGCTGGTCGGGTTCGTTTTGCAGTTTTCGATCGTGGCTGGGCGGCGGGAGCTCGGGGCGGGTGCTCTGAAGATCCGCGAGGTTCTTCAGGGTGCGGTCATAGGCTCGGCGGAGGTTCGCTTCCTCGCGGTGGAGGAGAGCGACGGCCGGGGTGAAGGTCAGCGACTTCCAGCCCTCGGAGGGCGCACACTCGATTCCTTCGTCCTCCTTGCGCGCAGCGGCGACGGTGATGAGGTCGGCTTCGCGGCGCCAGAGGCGACGCTGACGCCAGGTGATGAAGGCGAGGTTGTGGACGAGATCGAGCTCGACGACGTCGGCCGGCCGGAAGCGCTCGCGGTAGGCGGCGAAGTGGGAATCCAGCTCTTCCTGCGATTCGCCGGGGATGACGAGAGCTTTCGACGTGATGTGATGTTTGGCTGCGTTTTGCGCGGATCGCTGGCGGCCGGCGCCAGTGACCGGACCGCGGGATTTGGCGCCGTTGCGGCGCGAGGTTTCTTTCTGTTTGTCTGAACGCATGGACACGTTCCTCCCAGCCGCGAGAATAGCGGGGGCGGCGGGAAGGGCCGGATCCGGATCCTTGTAAGTTAATCAGGCGTGAGGAGAAATAGATTTCGGAGTTCTGTGATCGTATGAACGCAGCCTTCACAGTTTCACGGCCCCGGCGGCCAGCATTGCAGTCGAAACTCTGATCTTGACTCGGTAAACCGTCGTACCGCCAGAAGGGCAATAATATACTTGACTGACAACGCTTATTCCTGTAAAGTTGACACATGGACAAGGCACCTAAGACGTGGCAACACTCTGTAATCCACTTCTCGAACCCGGAGAACTGCCATGACTACATGGTGCGGCTCCGCTGGCCTGATGGGAAGGTACGCTGTCCACGGTGCGGCTCTGACGACGTGGCGTACCTCCCGAACGCCCGTGTGTTCAAGTGCTACCAAAAGCACGAGCGGCAGAAGTTCTCGTTGAAGGTGGGGACTATTTTCGAGGACTCGCCGATCCCGCTCGAAAAGTGGTTGCCCGTCGTGTGGATGCTCGTGAACTCAAAGAACGGCGTCAGTTCATGGGAGATTCATCGTTCCATCGGCGTGACTCAGAAAACTGCGTGGTTCATGCTTCAGCGTGCGCGTCTCGCGCTGCACGGTGAGCACACTGGCAAACTGAGCGACGAAGTCGAAGTCGATGAATCCTTCATCGGCGGCAAGGCTCGGAACATGCATCCAGCGAAGCGTCGCCAGAAGATCACCGGCACTGGCGGCAAGGACAAGGTCGTTGTCATGGGGATGCTGGAGCGCGGCGGCAAGGTCCGCGCCATGGTCGTAGACAACCGCCGCAAGCAGGAAATCCAGAAACAGGTTCGTGAGCACGTCGAAGCGGGCGCGGCGATCTTCAGCGATGAACTGAAGGCGTACGAGGGACTGGAAGCCCGACTACCACCACGCCGTCATCAACCACGCCGTTGAGTACGTTCGCGAGAACGTGCATACCAATGGCATGGAGAACTTCTGGTCATTGCTGAAGCGGGGTCTGCACGGCACTTACGTGAGTGTGGAACCGTTCCACCTGTTCCGGTACATCGACGAACAGGCGTTCCGCTACAACAATCGCCGCGAGATGGACGACTACGACCGCTTTGAATTGGCCATACCGCAGATTGTGAGCAAACGGCTCACCTATAACGCTCTGATCGGAAAGCAGACCGATCTGCAAACGCCGCTCAACTGAGAAGGAACATAGGCGCCAGCAGCGAGAAAGGCGAAAATCGCGATGACAGAAATGAACAAGAAGAAGTTGTACATCTGGCGACTTGCGAGATTCCTACACTCACATGGGATGACGACGCCAGTGGAGCAATTAGCCGCGCACCTGAACCACAACGGTTTTGAAACCGAGAAGGGCGAGGAATACAAGGGTGGGCGCGGAACGCACAAGCTCGTCAGGGAAACGGTCATCTGGGTTCGCGATCACCTCGGTTTAGGTGAAGAGGAGTCCGGCAGCATATCGCTGGCGTACCCGAACGCCGAGGGCGAGTTCCCGTATGAGAAGTGACCGTTACGGCTTCGCGTGTTTGGGCTTCGGTCCGCGTCGGTTCGGAATCTTTGCGGCCTCTCTGCGGTGCGCTTCAATGCGCCTCTGAATCTCCTCGTGCGGAACCGCGATGATCGCCTTCATTGCGTTGTCAAACCGCGTGAACGCTTCGGAGCCTTCGATCATTTCCGGTTCCGTGCGGGGCTTCATAGATTTATCATCGCACGTAAGCGGGCGCGCAAGCGGACACACCAATACCGCCAGGTCGACGGCCTGTATTTCGATTCTCGAAATCTGGCGTTCGGGTGGATCATATCGCCACCTTCACATAAGGCACAGTGCGGTTTCCGACCGCCTTTGGTTTTGAACCTCCCGTAGATTCGCCCATCGATCTGAACGTATGCCTTGCTCGGATCCCAGCGTCCGCTACCGCCGATGATGCCCGCATCGGTTCTCTGCCGATTGGCTTCTCTGACGACTTCGTGACGAACATGACCCACTGGGAATCGGTGGTCGGTGACGAACAACAGATCGGTCCACCAGCACTCATTTCCATGTTCGTCCACGAAAGCCGCGCCCTTCCGTTTCGGCTCAATGCAGTACTGGAACTCCCCTGATTCAGCGCGCTCCCAGATGCGATTTTCATTGAACAGCTTGCACAGGTGCTCAGGGCAGACCCGTATAATAGTTGGCGCGGGAGGACCCATGTTTAACATCCAGCGGCTGTCAGACAAAATCGACGAACTTTTCGCCGCGCGTCTGGATGTCGATTCGTTCGAGGACTGGTTTGTGGCCGAATCCTGGGGGCACTACGAAATCCAGGGCCATCCCCTGAGCCAGGCGATAGCTGCTGTTCACCACGTTCTTCATCGATATGAACGGGATGAGGTCGAAGAGAGGCAGGTGGCTGAGGAGTTGGCGATGGCCATTCGCCCTTTCGCTCTATCCCCGATTGTGTTCGATGAAGACGGTTTCCTCGCAAAAATTGCACTACAGTCCAGCAAGACTCCACCGCCGGTTGATGAATCAACGGGCTCATCGCAGTACGTCGCCGACTCCGCTAATCGGTGGTTTGAGCCTGAACTGGTCGAGGTAGGAGCGTAAACGGAGTCCGCGCAATCTCTGTGCCGTCAAACGAGACGGCAATGTAGTGGGTTCCCAACTGCTTAGGCTCTATAGCTAACCGGAATGAAATATTGAAACCACCCGGGACGCTGAGGCCCTCGGGAACATTCAGTCTCTCGACATCAGGCACGAACGAATCCTCGAAACGTTTCCCTATCGGCGTTACGTTTCCGTCGGGTCGAATGAGCCGGACTTCGATTGCATGTTGCGCCGTATCGCCCACGGCAATCTTTCCGATGAGCAGCACGGAAATCTGAACTCGCTGCCGCTCAACTGGAATGTTCGGCACATCGTGAACGTGAAAAACATCTGCGATGCGTATGGCGCTGACCATGTGGTTGGTCTCTGCCAAGATCACTTCGCAGATGATGACGTTGATGGAGAGTAGCGGCGGCGGGAGTTTGACGGGTTCCATCGGGGCGTTCTTCTCACGCCCGAAAGTCTAGCACAATCTGTCAGTGTAGTATATTATTGCCGCCAGAAGGCGAGTCTCGGCACCAGCAGCAGCGCGGCGCCGAGGCTTAGGCTTCGATCGCACCTCCGTCCCGGAGGTTAACCGACTCCGGCCGTGCGAAGATGGCGGCGTGAGCGCACCGATCCCGCCATGGGAGCCGTTGTCAGAGCCGGTGCTCGCGGATCAGCGCGGCACTTACGATCGTATGCGCGCCGCGTGTCCGGTCGCCGAGTCGCCGCGTGGTGTCACACTGTTCAGACATGCCGACGTGGTGGCGGCGGCGGCTGACCCGGCCACGTTCTCCTCGGCTGCATCCGCCCATCGCATGGTGCCCAACTCCCTGGACCCGCCGGAACATACGGCGTATCGGGCGGTCATCGACCGGTTCTTCACGCCCGAGCGCATGAAGGCTCTCGAGCCGCGCGTGCGGAGAATCGCTCACGAGATCGTTGGCGCGCTGCCGCGTGACGCCACCGTTGACGCGGTCACTGAGATTGGGTACTCGTATGCCGTGCGCGCACAGGCCGACTGGCTGGGGTGGCACAGCATCGAGGACGAACTTCTCGCGTGGATGGCCGAGAATCATGCTGCCACCCGCTCGAGGGACCGATCACGGACGGCGGCCGTCGCCACCGCCTTCGACGAGATCGTCCTGGCACAGGTCCGGCGTCGCCGGCAGATGGGCAGTTCCGCTCCGAAGGACCCCACGACCGAGCTGCTCGGGGTCATCGTAAATGGAGAGCTGTTACCGGACGCGGACATCGTGTCCATTCTGCGCAACTGGACGGCGGGCGACCTCGGATCCATGGCGGCGGCGCTTGGCGTCGTCGTTCACTTCCTCGCCACGCACCCCGAGGTACAGGACACCCTTCGGGACCGTCCCGGCAATCTGGCTGGCGCCATCGACGAGATGCTCCGGATTGATGATCCGTTCCTCGTCAACCGTCGCGTGACGACGGTCGCGACGCGGCTCGCGGGATTCGTGCTCGAGCCGGGCACGCGAATCTATCTGAACTGGACGTCGGCCAATCGCGATGAAACCGTGTTCGGCGACCCGGATGCTTACCGGCCTGAGGAGCACGCGCCACACAACCTGGTCTTCGGCACCGGCATCCACGTGTGCCCGGGTCGTCCGCTGGCGACGCTGGAACTGCTCGTGGCCGTACAGACGCTCCTGGGCGTAACAGCCCGTGTCGAGCTGGCGCCTGACGCAGAGCCGGTGCGAGAGACGTACCGCTCGGCGGCTGGCGGCGGGTGCCCGTGCGGCTATGCTGAGGGATATCCGGCCCCTGAAGGCTCGAGCATCGCGATGAAACCCGCGGGATTGGAGCATGGATGCGGCTCATTGCTGGCCGGAAATCCTCCGCACTAACCCGAAGTTCCGCACTGTACTTATGTGAACCTGCTGATTTCCTTGATGTTGTCGGTTACTGGTTGGCTGAATGTAGTCATGTAAAAGATGAGATGTCGCTTGCCACTGCGCGTCGCTCATGCAATCATGTCTACATGTACGTCGCGGTCGTCCCCAACCGCAGTTCTCCGCCCGCCATCTTGCTGCGTGAGTCCTTCCGCGAAAACGGCAAGGTTCACAACCGTACACTCGCCAATATTTCCCACTGGCCTGCCGAGCAGATCGCCGCGCTGCGCGAGGTTCTCAAAGGCGCAACCGCCGTTGCCTCCACAGCCGACTCGTTCCAGATCCCGCGCTCTCTGCCCCACGGCCACGTCGCTGCAGTGGTCGGCTCGCTTCGCCAGCTCGGACTGGACTCGGTCATCGATGCGGAATCCAGCCGTGCGCGGGATCTGGCCGTAGCGATGATCGCCGCCCGCATTCTCGACCCCGGTTCCAAACTGGCTACTGCCCGTGCGCTCCATCCCGACACGCTTAGCAGCAGCCTGAGTGCGTACCTGGGTCTGGAGGTCGCGGGCGAAGACGAACTGTATCGCGCCATGGACTGGCTGCTGGAACGCCAGCCGGCTATTGAAGCGGCTCTGGCCAGGAGACATCTGGCCGAAGGGGGACTGGTTCTCTACGATCTGACCTCGACTTACTTCGAAGGCCGGCATTGCGAACTGGCCCGACTGGGACACTCGCGGGACGACAAAAGCGGCAAGCCGCAGATCGTGTTCGGACTGCTCACCAACGCGGCGGGCTGCCCGGTGGCGGTGGAGGTATGGGAAGGCAACACGGCTGATCCGAAAACCGTTCCGGCCCAGGTGAAGAAACTGCGTGAACGCTTCGGTCTGAAACGGCTCGTGCTGGTGGGGGATCGTGGCATGATCACAAGCGCCCGCATTCGCGAAGACTTCTCTGAGGACAGCGGCATCAGCTGGATCACAGCGTTGCGGGCAACCTCGATTCAGAAACTGGCGGCCGATGGCGCTTTGCAGCTGTCGCTGTTCGACGCGGTCGATCTGGCCGAAATCGCGCATCCCGATTATCCGGGGGAACGGCTGGTGGTTTGCTACAACCCGGTCCTGTCCGAGGAACGTGCGCGCAAACGCGAGGATCTGTTGCAGGCCACCGAAAAGGAACTGGAAAAGATCGCCGCGGCCGCCAGGCGCCAGAAGCGGCCGTTACGCGGCAAGCACACGATGGGCCTTCGGGTGGGCCGTGTGCTGGGGCGCTTTAAAGTGGGAAAGCACTACCAGATCCACATTGAAGAAGATGGCTTTCGCTATGCGCGCAGGGCCGAGAGTATCGAGCGGGAGAAGAAGCTGGACGGCATCTACGTGATTCGCACGAACGTCCCGGCCGAATCCATGCCGGCTTCCGACGTGGTGCGCAGCTACAAACAGCTCAGCGGAGTGGAACGAGCATTCCGCAGTCTGAAGACTGTCGATCTGCATGTGCGTCCCATTCATCATCGGCTGGCCGACCGGGTCCGCGCGCATGTGCTCCTCTGCATGCTGGCTTATTACCTCGAATGGCACATGAGGAACAAACTCGCGCCTCTGTTGTTTGACGATCACGACAAGGGCGCGGCGCACGCCCAGCGCTCATCCGTTGTCAAACCCGCAAAGCGGTCACCCGCCGCAGAGCGCAAGGCGCTGACCAAACAGACCGCCGAAGGAACGCCCGTTCACAGCTTTCAAAGCCTTCTCGCCGATCTTGCCACCCTGACCATCAACCGCGTTCAACCGGCCAACAAAATCCTGCCGGCCTTCGACAAACTGGCAAATCCAACTCCGCTCCACAAGCGCGCCTTTGCTCTGCTTGGCCTCAGAATCGACATACCCACGGCGTAGTCAGTCAAATCCTATCCCCGTTCCTTCAAATGCTTTGGTGTCTTCAATTTCCACTCCCGGAGTTGCGGAACTTCGGATTAGTGTGGCGGACGGCGGGCTGAAGCCCGCTGCGGGCTAAAGCCCAATGTCACTTAGTTTTCGCATGACTGCGGGTCGGGAAATGGTATCCGCGCGACCACACCGCGCGTGGATAGCGGCGCTTCCTGTGCCGCGTCGGCAGTACGCAGCGGGCGGCCAAGTCGAGAACATGTTCAAACTCGCGGTGGCGTTCGGCGTCACTGCG
>DASSSG010000826.1:0-5266 GCA_035708545.1 Bryobacteraceae bacterium
AGGCGATTGTGAGCGGCACCGGCGCTTCGAGCACCAGCGCCAGCAGCCCCCGCCGCGCGAGCGAGCGCGCCGTCTCGCTCGCCTTCGGTACGCTGGCTTCGATTTCCCCGAGGTTGTGCGAGCCGGGGTGGAGATCGAGATAGCTGAGCAGCTCGCGCTCGGCTTTGCTCAGCCTGACGTCTTGCGGGCAGCCGGTGTACTCAATCCGCAGCCGCGCCGCCGAGGCACGCATCGGGTCGCGTTCCGCGTGTACGTCCTCCACGTGGACGAGACCTTTTTTCGCCAGGGTCTGCAGAATCCGCGCTGCATTTGCCACCTTCTGCGCAAGGTACGGCGCGGTTCGCGGGCGCGACTCGAGGAGTTGCAGCACGCGTGTGGCGGGATCGTCCGCCGTTCCGATAAGCAACTGCCGGGCAGCGTCCACACCCGCGTCCGTCAGCGAGTACACCTTGCTCTTGCGCACTTCGCCCGCGAGCGGCGTCATTACCCGCAGCACCTCGCCGAGCGGAGCGCAGTAGTACTGCGCGACCCAGCGCGCGAGCTCGAGCATCCCGGGCTCGAGCGCGGGCTCCTCGTCCAGCAGCAGGAGTGCGGAACGCGCCGCGGCTTCAGGCGGATCGTCGTGGGTGCGCAGCACCATGCCGGTGAGCTTGCGGCCGCCGAATGGCACGATGAGGCGGCAGCCGGCGCGAACACGATGCCGGAGCGTCTCAGGCAGCTCGTAGGTGAATGGCCGGTCGAGCGGCACCGGCAGGCTGACGTCAGCGAACCGCGGCGGTGCTGCTTCCACGTTTCGTGCTTTCGGCGATGGCTGAGTACAACGGCCGCAGTGCCGGATAAAGCGATTGATAGACGCGATGCGCTGCTCCGTACGCGGCCGCGTCGGCACGTTGTGGCTGGACTGATTCGACCTCGCGAATCGCCGTGCGGCAGGCCTCCTGAACGGACGCGAAGCCGCCGGTCCCGACCATCGCCAGCAGCGCTGCACCGTATGCCGAGCCTTCCTGTGTATTGAGCATCACGACGCGCTTGTTGAGAATATCGGCGAGAAGCTGCCGCCAAAATGCGCTGCGCGCGCCGCCGCCGGACACGCGTACGGATGACACCGCCACACCCATGCCTTCGATGATGTCGAGACCGTCCTTCTGGCTGAAACAGACGCCTTCGATGATGGACCGCACCAGGTGCGCGCGTGTGTGCTTTGCCGTCAGGCCGAACCAGCCGGCGCGTACGGTTGCGTCCAGGTGCGGCGTGCGCTCGCCCATCAGGTATGGCAGCCAAAACAGCCCCTCGGCTCCGGCGGGCGCTTTGCTTGCCTCGCGCGTCAGCTCGTCATACGGCGTGCCGCTCGCAATCTGATTTCGAAACCACTGCAGGCTGAGTCCCGCGCCCTGAGTCACGCCCATCACGTGCCACTTTCGCGGAACGGCGTGGCAGAACGTATGCACGCGCCCCTGTGGATCGTAATGCGGCTGCTCCATGTGCGCGAATACGACGCCGGAAGTTCCCAGCGTGCAGGAGACGATGCCCGCCTCGACGATGCCGTTGCCGACGGCGCTTGCGGCCTGGTCGCCGCCGCCGCCCACAACGGGCGTACCGCGGGCAAGGCCGAGCGCATCCGCAACCTCGGCGCGAAGCTTTCCCGTGATCTCGGGCGATTCGTGGACCTCGGGCAGCAGCGAACGATCAAGACCGAGCGCATCGCACATCTCGTATGACCAGCGCCGCTTCACCACGTCGAACAATGACGTTCCGGAGGCGTCCGACACCTCGGTCGCGTACTCCCCGGTGAGGCAGAATCGAACGTAATCCTTCGGCAGCAGGACCTTGCGCACGCGTGCGAACTGCTTCGGCTCGTTTTCGCGGACCCAGAGCAGCTTCGGCAGCGTAAAGCCTGTAACCACCGGATTGGCAGTACAGTCGAGCACGCGTTCGCGGGTGACACTGCGATTGATGAAGTCGACCTGGGCCTGGCTGCGCTGGTCGCACCAGATGAGAGCCGGCCGGACAACGATATTGTCGGCGTCGAGCAGCGTGAGCCCGTGCATCTGCCCGGAGAGGCCGATGCCTCGAACGTCACGCCCGTTTACGCCGGCTTCGGTAAGCACGCCGCGGATGGCCTGTTGCGCGGCATCCCACCAGTTCTCCGGCCGCTGCTCGGCCCACAGCGGCTGGAGCATGAGCATTTCTTCATGCGCGGCGGTGAAGGCGCCTCTTACGTGGCCTGTGTCATCGACGAGCAGCGCACGCGAGCCGCCCGTCCCAACGTCGATTCCGAGCCAAAACATTGTGGCACTCCCTGTGTCCTGGTGCTGTCAGGCCTGAAACGGCAGATATGCCGCGCCAAACAGACCGGCATCCTTTCCGAGCGTTGCCTTCTCGATGCGAGTCTTTGTCTTGCGATATGTGTATGACCGCCGCTCGAGCTCGCCCAGCATCGCGGGCGCGAACAGCTCCCACGCGCCGAGCACTCCGCCGCTGAGCAGGTAAAGGGGGTAGTTGAATGCGTTCACCAGATTGGAGAGCGCGATACCGAGCGCGGTGCCGACCGCGCGGAAGATCATGTTCGCGCGCTCGTTCCCTTGCCTCGCAAGCGTATAGACACCCTCGGACGTGACATCCGCCCCCATTCCGAGCATCCGCGCCATGCCGACGATCGCGGTTGCCGAGGCATGCTTCTCGAGACAGCCGTAATTGCCGCATCCGCAGGGATTCCCATCGGGGTAGACAGTCATGTGTCCGAGCTCCCCGGCCATGCCCACGAACCCGTGCATGATGCGGCCGCCGGCAACAATCCCGCCTCCGATACCCGTCCCGAGCGTCAGCAGGACCAGATCATTCACATCCCGGCCGGCGCCGATCCATTTCTCACCGAGCGCCGCCGCGTTTGCGTCGTTCTCCAGAATCACCTTTGTGCCAAGTCGCTGTTCTATCGCGTCGCGCACGGGAAAATTCTCAAACTGCGGCAGGTTGTTTGAGCCGACGAGGAAACCTTTCTCAATTTCGATGAACCCGGGCACGCCGATACCGATGCCCGCGAGCGTGTTTCGCCTGCGCTTCTCCTTCAGCGCGTTGATCGCTTCGACCATGTCCTCGAGCACCGCGTCGCGCCCGAGCCGAAGCTCGGTCCGTCCGGAGATTTGTTCGAGGGTCTTGCCTGTGCTGTCAATCGCAGCAGCGCGAAGATTGGTGCCGCCGAGATCGACTCCGATGGCATATTGGGCCATGAAGCCGAAATCATAACAGAGCGTCGATGCTTCAGCCGAACCGCCGCCGAAGCCGGCCCGGTGGTGGTGTACTAAGCAGTTTGCCCAACCCGCGAGTACGAAACGTTCGCCCGTCCGGCCGCACAATATACGCATGAGCGGAGTCGCATTCATGCCGAAACAAAGAAGTGCCGATATGTATGTATGTAGCCGGGGCGTATAACCGGTTACACAGACGTGAAACATGTCTTGAAATCAGTGCGTCGTTATGTGAGGATGGCTGCAAGAGTGCAAATACGACCCTGTCGTCGGTGGTAGGACTGGGGAACGTATATGGACATACTAGGGGGTCGAAAGTTCGTAGAGATTCCGGGCGACAAGCGGCATGAGTTGCCGCCGCTGCTGATCCACAGGAAGCCCGCGAACGATCTGGACACGGTCATGGGAATGGCCTCCGAGATCATCGATTCCGAGGAGCTCATCCCACCCAGTACGCTCGATGAACTCGCCGGCGGGCACGATCTGCTCGAACGGCGGCGCATGGACCTGGCAATCAACCTGGTAGAGCGCTACCTCGCCTTCGTCGGTCAGTGGAACTGGGGGGACGGAATTCTCGAATGGATTCGCCAGTGTGAAACGACCTTCGACACAAGGTCCGAGCTCCGCAACCTCCTTCGTCCGGACGTATGGCCGCATGCCGGCCGCTCGAGCTTCGTGCAGCTGCTCGAGGACAAGCACATCAGGTCCGACGGTGTCGACGTCGAGAAAGCCGTCGGGTTACGGCTCACCTTCCGGCAGCCGCCGCCGATATCCTGCTTCTCCAACCAGTTCCTGCTGCTGCTGAACTCCACGGTGGCCGATACGGCATACCAGACCTGGTCGCATATGATGCCGGCGCCGGTTTCCAGCCTGCCGCCTGAGCGCTTCTGGTTCCAGGTCTACGCCATGTAGCTCCACGCCGCACTTCACTGCCGCGGTGCTCTCTCCGGTTGCATCGTGATGTATGCGCGCGTGATTCCGTTTCGCGTCACGTGAATCGACGGAGTTTTCACTGCTCTGAAGCCCCGCGCGACCGTCTCGACCTTGTACTCGCCCTCGGGAATATTTTCAAAAGCGAACAGGCCAGCGTCATCGGCAGTCGCGTAATGAATCGTGCCGCCACGCCGCAGGCGCACGAGCGCTGAAGTGCGCGCTGCTCCCACAAATATGATTTGTCCGGTAACGAGGTTGGGTGAAGGCCGCTTCAGATCAGCACTGCGCAGGTAGCTCAGATACCGGCTCGCGTTTTCGATCTCGAGCGCGCCTTCACACGGGCCGATTACCCACAGGCCGGCACTCCTGCGGGCCATGACCAGATATTCCCGGCCGGACAGCGGCTTTGCGCCACCACATGCGTCTGCCAGATCGAATACCTTCAGCCGTGCAGGCGGCTTCCCCTTGAATCGTTTGAGGACCGTATACTCGACATTGCCGGCGAGCGCACGAAATACCCGCCCGATGAATACGACGTCCGACGTAACGATGTGCTCGGCTGGATGCGCCGGCGTGCAGTCGCAGGAGGGAGCGAAGGCAGCGAAGGCGGCTGCGAGCAGCCACATGCGATGCATCCTACCGCACAGGCCGGCGCCTCCTGCCGCTCGCTGCCCGACCGGCGCAGAGGTACCGGAGAGCGGCGCCGCGCGTCTGAATTTCGCGGCCGCGTTGCGAGAAAGAGTGAGCGAGCCGCGAGCCCCGCGTGCGCTACCATCTCGCTTCTATGCGAATCGGGATGGTGGGGCTCGGCTTCATGGGAAGCACGCATCTGCGCGCCTACAAAAGCATCCCTGACGCGGAAATTGTCGCGGTATTCAGCCGCAATGAACGTTCCCTGTCCGGGGATCTGACCCACATTAAAGGCAACATCGGCGGCCCGGGCGAGAAGATGGATTTCTCGGGGGTACGCGCCTATCGCGAACTCGACGGCATTCTCGCAGACCCGGACGTCGATGCCCTCGACATCTGCCTCCCGACGCATTTTCACGCCGGCACTGCCGTCAGGGCGCTCCGCAGCGGCAAGCATG
>DASSSG010000827.1:0-6105 GCA_035708545.1 Bryobacteraceae bacterium
CGGGATGGCCGAACGGCCGCCGCGTGTCGGACGACGTGACGGATATCGCGCTGCGGGCGGTTGCGGGCGTGCTCGCGGGAGCGGCATTCAGCGGTTTCCCGCACAACGCGCTCGGAGACGGCGTTAACGCCAACGACGTTCCGTACCAGGAGACGTTTCCCTACGTTGCGTTCGCCCAGAGCGGTCTGAACCAGCGCGTGCCGCCGCCGGGCGCGAAGGATCTCGGCTCGCTCGAGTGCCTGAAGGTGCCAAACGCATGCAAGTAACAGTCGTGATTCTGCTGTTCATGGTTGCGCTGCCGGTCTTCGCCGGCAGCGCGGCCGTCGAGGCGTTGTTGCTTGCACGCAAGGCTCGCGACACCTCCGACGTGAGGTACTACGGCCGTGCGGAGGAGCTCATCGCTCCTCTGCTCCGCGCAAACCCGGAGGATTTCGAAGCGCTGAAGGTCCGGACGTGCGTCTTGCTCGGCCAGCACCGCTTTCGTGAGGCGCTGGAGCTCGCCCGGAAGCTGAACAAGCGCGCGCCGGACGATCTTCAGGTGTACGGGTTCGTGGTGGATGCGTGCATGGAGCTCGGCCTGTACAAGGAAGCCGAACAGGCGGCGCAGTGGATGCTCGATCTGCGGCCGGGCAACGTCGCGGGACTGACGCGCGGCGCGTACGTGCGCGAGCTATTCGGCGATCTGGACGGCGCGCTGGATTTCATGCGGCAGGCATACACGCGAACGAGACCTGAAGAGACCGGCGACCGCGCGTGGATTCTTACGCAGATCGGTCATTTGCTGATCGACAAGGGCGAGTACGCGAGCGCGCAAAAAGGTGATTAACGAGTCGCTGCGGGTCTACCCGGGGTATCATTACGCGCTCGCAATTCTCGCCAGGGCGAAGGCCGCGCAGGGTCTTCATACGGCGGCCGCGGCGCTGTACAGCAGGCGATACGAAATCGCGCCGCATCCGGAGAATCTGTTCGACGTGGCGGTTGCGCTCAGCGCGGCCGGCGACCTGCATGGCGCAAAACGGGCCTTCGCCGAATTCGAGCAGGCTGCACGGGCGGAGATGAATACGCCCGACAATTCGAATCGCGAGCTGGCACTGTACTATGCCGACTACGCGCGCAATTTCGCCGAGGCGCTTCGCATAGCCAGACGCGAAGCCGAAGCGAGGCAGGACGTGCACACGCTCGAGGTCTACGCGTGGGTACTTCATCGCAGCGGCGCGCGCGCGGAGGCGACGTCCACGATGCGCAAGGTGCTTGCGACCGGTGTGAAGAGCCCGGCGATCCTCGCGCATGCGGCAGAGATGGCACTGGCGGAAAGCGCCGAAGTCGCCCACATGCCCCATAATCGAAGCGAAAGGGATGGGGCATGGCAAACATCACCATCGGGTTCGCAATCGCACTGATCATTCTGGGGGCCGCGGGGTATGCGGGCACGGCCGCGCACAGCCCGACCGCCCTGATTCCCGCACTGTTCGGAGCAGTTTTGCTGGCGCTCGGGGCGATGGCGCGCAACCCGAGTCGCCGCAAGCTGGCGATGCATATCGCGGTGGCCGTGGGGGTGCTCGGTTTCGCGGGATCGCTGCGCGGGTTGATGAAGCTGCCGGCGCTGATTGCCGGTGAGGCGGTGGAGCGCCCGGCGGCGGTCATTGCGCAGTCGGTGATGGCGGTCCTGACGGGGGTATTTGTGGCGCTGTGCGTCAAGTCGTTCATTGACGCGCGCAGGACGCGGCCCGCGGCCGGCGTGTAGCAATTTCGGTTCCGCAATCGTCCAAACATCCAGGCGGGGATGGATTCGACTGCTTTTCTGATTATCGCGATCATTGCTATCAGCCTGCAGGGGCTGACGCTTTTCCTCGCGCTGTTCGAGCCGACGCTGCGTTACAAAATCACAAGTCCACCACAGTATCCGCTCAACTCGAAGGAGTTTCTGTCTCTTCTCGGCGCGATAGCGGACGCCAGGATCCACTACAACACGTCGGTCGAGGTGCTGACGAACGGCGAAGCGTTCTATCCGGCCATTCTCGAAACAATCCGGGCCGCCACGAAGAGCGTCACGATCGAGGCTTACATCTACCAGCGCGGGAAGATCGGCAGGGAAATCGCGGATGCGCTGGCGGAACGGGCGCGTAATGGAGTCCAGGTTCACATCGTGCTTGACGCGGTAGGCAGTTTTCTCACGTTCCGCGGCTATTTCCGGGAGCTGCTCGCCGCCGGCGGGCGGGTCGAGTTCTATCATCCCTTCCGGCCGCACCTGCTTCCCAGGATCAACTACCGGACACATCGCGAGCTGATCATCATCGATGGAGAGGTGGGCTTCATCGGCGGGCCAGGAATCGCGGACCACTGGTACACGACTGCGAGCCGGAAGTCTCCGCGCTGGCGCGACACCATGTTCCGCGTCCGTGGCGAAGCGGTGACGGCCATGCAGGCGGCATTTCTCGAGAACTGGCTGGAGGCGACGGGCGAACTGCTGATCGGGCCTGAGTACTTCGCATTCCCGAAGGTGGAGGGCAAGTGCGGGGTCATGATCATCGACAGCTCGCCGTCTGCCGGCCAGTCCACGCACGCGCGCACGCTGTTCCAGACGCTGCTCGCGTCGGCGAAACAGCAGATCGAGATCACCACGCCCTATTTCCTGCCCGACAAAGGAGTGCGCGACGAGCTGAAGCGCGCGATTAAAGAGCGCGGCGTGGAGGTCAAGATCATCACGCCAGGCAAGCACAACGACCACTGGGTAACGCGGCGCTCGAGCCGGCGGCTCTATGGAGGCCTGCTGAAGGCGGGAGCGAAGATCTACGAGTACAAGCCGGCGATGATCCATGTGAAGACGCTGGTGGTGGACGGGCTGTGGTGCGTCGTGGGGTCGACGAACTTCGACCATCGCTCATTCAGCATCAACGACGAGTGCAATCTGGCTTCCTGCAATCCCGAGCTTGCGGCGCGGCTCCGGGAGGACTTCGCGCGCGATCTTGCCCAGAGCCGGCCGGTGACCTATCGCGACTGGCTGCGCCGGCCAATCTGGGAGAAGATGCAGGAGAGTTTCGGCTGGATCCTGGAGCGGCAGCAGTAGCGATGTCGCGCTTCCGCATCGTCACTTACAACATTCACAAGTGCAAGGGACTCGACGGCAAGGTGCGACCGTCGCGTATCGCGGCAGTCCTGCGCGCGGTGGATGCGGATGTGGCGGCCCTGCAGGAAGTGGTGAGCATCGAGGGTGAGGTGCGCGAACTGCATCAGGCGGAGTACCTGGCGCATGAACTCGGAATGCGGTTCGCGATCGGAGAAAACCGGCGGCATGCAGGGGGCGCTTACGGAAACGTGGTGCTGAGCCGGTTCCCGCTCGAGAGCGCCTGCAATTACGACATCAGTGTGCCCGGCCGGGAGCGGCGCGGGTGCCTGCGTACGGACATTCGTCTGAACGGCGCCGTGCTTCACGTTTTCAATGTGCATCTCGGCACTGCGTTCATGGAGCGCCGGCATCAGGGCAGGAAGCTGCTCCATGAGGAACTGTTGCGGAGCGGGGCGCTGGCAGGCCCGCGCGTGGTGCTCGGCGATTTTAACGAGTGGACGCACGGGCTGGCATCGCAACTGCTGACAGTGGAGTTTCAGAGCGCCGACATACGGCTGCATCTGCCGACGCGGTTTACGTACCCTGGCGTGTGCCCGGTGCTGCACCTCGATCATATCTACTACGACAACACGCTGGTGCTGGACGGGGTGGGGCTGTACCGCAGCCGGCAGGCGCTGGTCGCCTCCGACCACCTGCCCCTGTACGCGGATTTCCGGTTCGGCGATTAGGGTATAGACTCTATTTACCTGCCGCCGACAGCGGCCGATTAACGCGGGCGACAGGGGCGCGCCGCCCCTGCACGGACGGGCGCCTGCGTGTGCCATGGGAGGTACATATGCGCACGACACTGATCCTGGGCGGCTGCGCCCTGCTGCTCACGGCGACCGGATCGTCCCAGACCGCTTCCAAACCGAAATTTCACGGCAACTGGACGCTCGACTCGCAAAAGAGCGATCTGAAGGTGCTGAAGCTCGCGAGCTCCAGCCTGGTTATCGATCAGGAGAAGGTGGCTGAGCTCTCGTTTCGACAGAAACACAAGCTGTCGGACAACAGCGAACGTACCGTGGAGTTCAAGTGCAACACGACGGGGAAGGAGTGCTCATATACCGTCGGGTCGGAACCCGCGACGATCTCGCTGTTCTACAACGGGCCGATGCTTGTCGGGTATGAAAGGCTGGGGAGCAGCGGGCAGACGGTAAACCGGTACAACATCAGCATGAGCGAAGACGGAAGCACGCTGACGCTGGAGTTGAGCCAGTTGGAGCCGCAGCGGCCGGAAAAAGATAAGCTCGTTTACGTGAAACAGTAGGGCAGCGCAGCGGTGTCTCACGGGCAGAGCAGGCTGACGAGCCTGCACGGTTACAACACCCACGTCCGGGAGCAGCGCACATGTCCACCAGAAACCGGCCTCAGAAGCGAGTCAATGACCTGATCTCCACGTGCATGGACAGCAACGAGGGATTCCTCAAAGCTGCCAAAGGAATCCATGACGACGAGCTCAGGGAGACTCTGACCCGGATCGCGAATCGGCGGGCGGAGATGGCAGACGAGCTCCGCAGATCTGCCGAGGGGCTCGGCGGCCAGCCGGCTCAGCGTGGACACGGTGGCGGAGTTCTGCGGGGCGGGTGGGTCGATCTCGAGCAGCGGATTCGTCCGAAGGACGACGCGACGTTTGTGGCCGAGTGCCGGCGGGGCGAGAACGGGACGCTGACGCACTACCGGGATGCGCTTGATTCGGGTGTGCTGCCAGAGGATGCACGGGGAATCGCCGCGCGGCACCTTGCGGAGATCGAGCAGACGCTGGAGGAGCTGCGGCTGATCGAGGAGCGGGCGAAGACGGGGACGCAAGCATTGCGCGCCTGATATTCCTTCGGGATATGGAAGAACAGATCTATCCCGTGAGCCGCACCATGCTGCACGAGACTGCCATCTCTGGACCAGCTCGTTTGGGGCCCGTGACGGCCCCAAGAGCCTGCGCTATCTGCGTGTGGCTATCTGGGTGACATCCTCGGGGTTCGTTGAGAGCTGCTCGGCGGAAGCGGGTTGGGTGAGGGCGAGGGCCATCACGGCCCAGCTCGTGCCGGCTGCCGATATCCACTGGTGGCGTCCATGCGGGAAGCCGCTCTCTTTGTACGGCTGGAACGGATTGCTGCGCGATCGCACCAGCCACGAACCATCATCGAACTGGGTGCGCAGCAGGTAGGCGACGCCGCGCCGATACGCGGGATCGGTGGTCTCGAGTTGTCCCGACAGATGCAGCGCTGCGAGCGCCTGACCGGTAGCGTAGGCATCGGTTTCAATATGAGGCAGCTGGGCCAGGCGCCGTCCGGCCGTTGCTCGGCGAGCAGTCCCGCCGCAGCGGCACGGCGGTGATCGGAAGCGCTGTCGGCCCACGTAAGTCCCAACAACTGCATCACTCGGTCTTCGGTGGTCAGCGGCTGCGCAGCTTCGAGCCACTGACGAGCGCGCTCGATGCGGCCCGCAGGGTTTTTTCCGTACCGCTGGAGGGCGTGGAGGCTCAGGGCAGTGGCTGTGAAGGTGCTCGCTTCAAGGGGTGGGCGGGCACCCAGCACGGCGAAGCTGCCGTCCGGGCGCTGCTGCCGTGACACGAGCTCTGCCATGGCATCGGTGGTCGCGTCGGGCTTGTAGTTCTCGGCGGCGAGGCCCAGCAGCGAATAGCTCACGCTGATCGGCGGGTTCGGCAGATTCGCCTTGCCGGCGGCGATCGCCGCGGGCAGCGGCTTGAACACGGCGATCACGGCTTTGGCCTGTTGCTGCGCGATCGCCTCATCGAGACGCAGCCCGCGTTCGCGCGCAATGGACCAGGCCATCTGCGGAAGCGACTGGTTGTGGCAAGACGTGCAGCCCGACACTCTGAAGAACTCGGCGCCGCTCTTCTGCAGGAGCGCGATCGCCTTTTCGGCCGACGCTTTGACCGCCGCCGAGTTATCTGCACCCGCTCGCGTCAGGGTTTCCGCGATCGGCGTGTAGCCGCGGCGGAAGGCCCACGTCAGCGCCGTCTCGCCTTTCTTGTTCCT
>DASSSG010000828.1:0-4062 GCA_035708545.1 Bryobacteraceae bacterium
CGCTTCGACCTCTTCGGGCTTCTTGCCTGGACGCACCATGGCCGTGATCTGGAACAGTCCGGGGCCCTTTCGGCCGGCCCCATATGCGAACACAGAGGTGGCCAGCTCCTTTTCCTTCACCAGCCGCTGATACAGTCGCGAGCTCTCGCCGCCTCCCAGAATCATGCCGAGGACTCCCATGGCATCGGTGTCGGGATGCCCGCTCTCCGGAATCTTGTACACGATCACGAGCTGCGTGAGCCGCGCGAGCTTGTCTTTGATCTCGAGCCGCCGCTCCCCGCTCGGAGGGGGCTCTGACAGATCGACAGGCTTCGCCGGCTCCTGGCGCGGGATGTCGCCGAAGTACTTCTTCGCCCTCGCGACGACATCGGCCGTTTTCACATCGCCGACAATTGCCAGCACCGCGTTATTCGGCGCGTAGTAAGTCTTGAAGAAATCCCTGACATCCTCGACCGACGCAGCGTTCAGGTCTTCCATCGATCCGATGACAGAGTGCTTGTAGGCGAAGTTATCGTAGGCAAGCTCGGAGATCTTCTCGTAGGTCAGCCCGTACGGACGGTTGTCGATTCCCAGCCGGCGCTCCTCCTGCACCGCATTGCGCTGGTTGTCGAGGTTCTCCTTCGTCACGGCGAGCGAACGCATTCGGTCTGCCTCTAGGAACAGACCCAGGTCGAGCTGGTTCTTGGGAAGAGTCTCGAAATACGTAGTTCGATCCTGATTGGTGGTGCCGTTCATGTTGCCACCATTCGTGAAGACCAGGTAGAAATGCTCCCCCGGTCCTACCTTTTCCGAGCCCTTGAACATCATGTGCTCGAACAGGTGTGCGAACCCGGTGCGGCCCTTCCGCTCGTCGCGCGATCCCACGTTGTAGGTCACGCAGATTGAGAATGTGGGAGCGTCGTGGTCTTCCGCGACAATGACGCGCAGGCCATTGTCGAGCCGGCTTTCAGTAAATTTGACCTCCGGCGTCTTCGGAACGTCGGCGGCAACGGCCAGCGCCGCGAAGGCGGGGAGCGTGAGAAGTAATGCGGTGCGCATACACCTCCTGATGAGTGAACCCACGATATACCTGACGTGCTTCACACGCAAGGGGTGGTATCGGTTCACCGTGAGCGGCCCGCAGACCTGCTGACCGGATCGATAACAACGATCGCGGGTGTCGCATGGCTGGTGTCGCGTCCCGGATACCGCCTGCTGACGCGCGCGGCTCGGAAGGGTCGTTGCTGAGCCGCGATCGTAAGCGGTTGTCAGGTTGGGCGAGCACGCAGTGCAGAGTGTGCACTCGCGCCCGCGTTTGTCGCTGCGCGGCGCCCAGCTCACCGCACATCCACTCCCACAGCATCTTCAATTTGCCTCAGACCATCCCGCTCGAGCAGCTGCCCGAGCCCGGCGCAGATACTCCTGACCACTCCCGGACCCTCGTACACAAACGCCGTCAGCAACTGCACGAGGCTTGCTCCCAGTCGAATCTTCCGATATGCGTCTTCCGCGGAAAAGACCCCGCCTGCACCGATGATGCGCCACCGCTTGCGATCGATCCGGCGGTACAGCTCGACGATAGCGGCGTTCACCGCGTTCTCGCATGGCTTGCCCGAAACCGCTCCCGGCATGCTCGCGAGCCGGTCCGCTGGTACACTCAGGCCCGCCGGCTTCCCCGGCGGCAGGTTCACTGCAAACCCGCGGACGAAGTGCGCCCGCTCGGCCGTTGCAAGAAATGCTTCGAGCGCGCGAGCATCAGCAAAAGGTGCAATCTTGAGGAACACCGGCTTGCTGGGCGCGAGGTTGTCGACAGCATCGAACAGCGCCGCCACGCGACACCGGTCAGAGACGAACGCCCGTCCGTCCGACGTGTTCGGACAGCTCAGGTTCAATGTCAGATAATCGGCACGATCGTGCAGGCGCCGAATGGATCGCACGTAATCGTCGATCACGGCATCGTCGCTCTCGGGTTTCGCTTCCGGCCCGCGGTTCGTATTGACGATGTTGATGCCGAGCGGAACCCCGAGCTGCACGTTTGACAGGCGCGCCGCTATACGATCGGCTCCGTCGTTTGGCAGACCATAGTTCACGACGATCGCACGATCTGCGGGCAAGCGGAACAAACGCGGTTTCGGGTTCCCCGCCGAAGCTTCGGCCGAAACGGAGCCGATCTCAATATGGCTGAATCCGAGCGCCGCCCACAACCGTACTGCGCGCCCATTCTTGTCAAATCCCGCCGCGAGTCCCAGCGGATGCCGGAATCCCAGCCCCGCGACCGCCGTCGCCAGCCGCTCGTCATGGCGCACGTGCCACGCGGCGCTGGTCGAACACAGCAGCCGGGAAGCGCTGGCCGCCTCCGCCATGAGGAGAGCACGATCGTGCATCCGCTCTGCGTCTGTCCGGAACAGGAGCGGCCGCACCAAATGCGCGTACAAACTCATCAGTCCGTCCGTGTCAGTATGACGTTTTTCAGGCGCGAAGTCGCGCCGCGCACGATCTCGACCGATCGCCGGCTCACGCCGAACTCGCGTGCCAGCAGATCGCAAACCTCTGCGTTGGCTTTTCCCCTCTCCGGCGCGGCAGTGATCTTCAGCTTCAGCGATCCATCCTCCAGAAACCCGACGATCTCGTTGCGCGAGCTCTTCGGGACCACCTTCAGTGTGAGCGCGAGCCGCCCATTGCGCTCCAGCTCGGCTTTCAGCGCCCCGAGGTCTGCCATCCGAGGAATACCGCTGATTCACCGGTGCGCACGCGCGCTCTTGCCGGAGCCTTCCAGAGGTTCGGCCCCGGCCTGTAGTCCCGCGTCAGAAAGAACATCTTCGATACGTTCAGGATGTCGCAGGTGCCGGAGTGCGCGAGCGGCTCGCCGCGGCGGGGAGCGCCGACGATGCAGTCGAACGAGACGTCCCACAGGTCGTCCGCCGATGTTTCGGGCGGCAGTTCCACCGCCGTTCGCACCCAGTCCTCACGGTCTATCGCGTAATCAATGCGGCCGAGACTCGAGTTCCGTGCCGTCCGATCCGTCTTGCGCCGGACGGTCACCGATACCGCGGCATCGCTTGTAGCAACCGCATATTCGATGTACAGGTAATTCCGCGGGTCGGAAATCGACTCGCCGGCAGCCACGCCGAATGGGCGAATCTTGTGTTCGCGCAGCAGTTCTTTTGCGGCCACTTCGTATGTGATCGGGTGGTCATCCATCATCTGCTCGCGCGAATGCCCCTCGAGCTTCACGAGCGCGGGTGCGAGTTGATATCGGATCGCCGACGTCGCCTCGCCCGAGACCATATTGTTGTCGGTCACGGGAATGAGCAGCGGATGCGAGCTGAAGCGCTGCCCTTCAAAAGGCAGATCCTTGTGATCGCGGCCCTGTATTGTGGCATTTACCACGCGCCCATCCGGGCTGAGCTGCACCCGGTAGACGTATTCGATGTCCGTGGTTCGGCCCCAGCGCGCCATCAACGCACGAGTAGACGTACCTCCGTCCTCGTTGGAGAAAATGACCGTGTACTGGAGCACATCGCCGTCGAGCTTCTGGCACCAGGCGAGCAGCGGCACATCGCTGAACTGCCCGATCGTGTTCTGACGCGCGAACAGAACGGGCGCGTGCGCGAGTACCTGCGCATACGGATCGGCCGCGGGCCAGATCTGGAATCGCGCGTTATGGACGGTGAGGCCGGACCTGGGCGCGGAATAGCGCTCGTTGCGCTCGATTGTGAGTTCGTGATCGCCCGGCAGAACAGGTCCGAGGAACACCCTGTACGTGAACGGCCGTTCGCCGGCGAAAAGCATGACGTGCTGCTCGTGTTTACCGTCCAGAACCACCGTCGCGACCGCGGCCTCGCGACCGGCCTCGGACCAGTCCGAGCCCGGCGAGCTCAGCGACAGTTCCGCGACACCTTCACCGCCATGAGTGCCGGAGAATTCGAAACGCTCCGCGTGCAGCCATTGCGCGGCGCTCAGCAGCACCGTGAGCAGCACGGGCGTACGCATCATCCGGCAAAGGCAATATTCGCGATGACGAGCTGCGGCAGTGCCTGATTCCAGCTCTGCGGAATGTTCTCGAAAGGCAGCCGGAATTCC
>DASSSG010000829.1:0-5185 GCA_035708545.1 Bryobacteraceae bacterium
TTGACGAACGACTTCAGCATTCAGGTCGCAACCGTAAACGGAAGCGGCAGTCAGACTGCCAATAACGTCCTCATGCGCTCCATCTTTCAGATGGGCGTGCCCGTGTCCGGCAAGAATCTGTTTCCCTCGAACATCGCCGGACTGCCGACCTGGTTTACCATCCGGGCGAGCCGCCACGGCTGGATCGGACGCAAGAAAGAAATCGACTTTCTGGTTGCGATGAATCCCGAAACGGCGCGGGAAGACGTGCTCTCGCTCGCCGCCGGCGCTGCCTGCATTTATGACGAGCCCCTGAAGCTGAAGGAACTTCGTTCCGATCTGCACTTTTATCCGGTACCGTTCGACAAGCTGGTCGGTCCGGTCTGTCCCGACGCGACGCTGCGCCGTCTGGTCCGAAACATGATTTACGACGGCGTGGTCGCGCATCTGCTCGGGATCGAGCTCGAGGAAATGCAGAAGGCGCTTTTCAAGCAGTTCGGAGCGAAAAAGCGGAAGGCCGCCGAACTGAACTGGGGGGCTGTGGCGGCTGGCCGCGATTTTGCGGAAGCCACTCTGCGAAAGACCGATCCGTTTCACATAGAGCGAATGAACCAGACGGCCGGAAAGATCATCATCGACGGCAACTCGGCGGCGGCGCTGGGGTGCGTGTATGCCGGGGTGACGGTTCTGACGTGGTACCCGATTACACCCTCTTCGTCGATGGCGGAGGCGTTAATCGGCTATCTGCAACGGCTGCGGATCGAGGAAGACTCCGGACGTGCCACCTACGCCGTAGTCCAGGCGGAGGACGAACTCGCCGCGGTCGGCATGGCAATCGGCGCGGGTTGGGCGGGCGCGCGCGCAATGACCTGCACGTCAGGCCCGGGAATCTCGCTCATGGCGGAGTTCACCGGTCTTGCCTATTACACCGAAGTGCCAGTGGTGATCTTTGATATCCAGCGCGTCGGCCCCTCGACCGGTCTGCCGACGCGCACGATGCAGGGAGACATTCTGAAGAACGCCGTCCTGTCTCATGGCGACACCCGTCATCCGGTGCTGTTCCCGTCTTCGGCGGAAGAGTGCTTCACGATGGCGCAAACGGCGTTCGATCTCGCCGAGCAGTTCCAGACACCGGTATTCGTCAATTCCGATCTCGATCTCGGGATGAACAACTGGATGGCGGATCCGTTCCCGTATCCCGAGCAGCCGCTCGAGCGCGGCAAGGTACTGACCGCAGAGGACCTCGAACGGCTCGGCGGGTTTGCGCGATACAGGGACGTGGACGGAGACGCGGTGCCGTACCGCACGCTTCCGGGAACCCCGCATCCGGCGGCGGGCTACTTCACGCGCGGCAGCGGACACAACGACAAGGCGCAGTACAGCGAGCGCGAAGAGGATTACACGCGCAACATGGATCGGCTTGCGCGCAAGTTCGACACGATCCGCAGCGCGGTGCCTCGACCCGAGCGCGTGGATGCACCGGGCGCAAATATCGCGATCCTGTGCTGCGGAACGTCGCGCTACGCGGCCGAGGAAAGCCGGGAGCAGCTGGCCGCCGAATACGGCGTGCAGGCAGGTTATCTGCGGCTGAAAGCGTATCCACTCACCGAGGAACTCGGGAAGTTTATCGAAGCGTACGACCGCGTGTATGTCGTCGACCAGAACCGCGATGCCCAGCTGCTCGCGCTGATGCGGCTCGATCTCGATCCGGCGCAGATCGCAAAGCTGCGAAGCATCAGGCACTACACGGGAATGCCGGTCGACGCGCGCACCGTCACGGATCAGATCATTTCACAGGAAGAAGTCTATGAGCGCACAAGCACCGCCCGCACCGCGAAAGCTTAATCGCATAGGTCTCGAGGTCCTGCCGTACAAAGGCGGGAAGACGACACTGTGCGCAGGCTGCGGGCATAACGCGATCACCGAGCGCGTGATCGAAGCGTACTGGGAGATGGGCGTCGCGCCCTGGGAAGTCATGAAGCTGTCCGGCATCGGCTGCTCGTCGAAGACGCCGGCGTACTTCCTCGGCCAGTCGCA
Organism: Bryobacteraceae bacterium; assembly: GCA_035708545.1. GTDB lineage: Bacteria > Acidobacteriota > Terriglobia > Bryobacterales > Bryobacteraceae > DASSSG01. The sequence continues at coordinate 2,017 of DASSSG010000829.1, forward strand.
CGGTTTCAACGCCGTGCACGGCCGCGCGCCGGCCGTAGCGACGGGCGCACTGCTCGGCAATCATCTGCAGAAATGCATCGTGGTGACGGGCGACGGCGACACGGTCGCGATCGGGCTCGGGCAGTTCATGCACATGCTGCGGCGCAATGTTCCGCTGACCTACATTATCGAGAACAACGGCGTGTACGGCCTGACCAAGGGGCAGTTCTCGGCAACCGCGGACCTCGGTGCGAGGCAGAAGAGCGGCGTGGTAAACGAGCTGCCTCCGATCGATTGCTGCATCGCCGCGATCGAGCTCGGCGCGACGCTCGTCGCACGATCGTTCTCCGGCGATAAGCGTCAGCTCTCGGCGATTCTCAAGGCCTGCGTCGCGCATAAGGGGCTCGCGGTCGTTGACGTGATCTCGCCGTGCACCACCTTCAATAATCACGAGGGCTCGACCAAGAGCTACGGCTACATGAAAGACCACGAGGAGCCGCTCCACGACGTCGATTTCGTGCCCGCCTTTGATGAGATCGATGTCGAATACGACGAGGGCACCACGCGCACAGTCGAACTGCACGACGGCTCACGGCTGCTGCTGAAAAAACTCGCGCGGGATTACGATCCGGCGGACAAGCTCGAGGCGTTGCGGCTGTTGCACGAGTCGGCCGGGACCGATGAGGTGTTGACGGGGATTCTGTATCACGATCGCTCGCGCCCGACGCTGGTTGATATGCTGAAGCTCGTTGATGAGCCGCTCGCGACACTGCCGGTGGCGCGCGTGCGGCCCTCGCGGGAAGCGCTCGGGCAGATCATGGAAGAGCTGCGGTGATGCCGTATCGCTGTACGGCGTACTTTACGCTTGTGGCACAGACGTGCCTCGATCACAAACTTCCGCTGTCCTGCGCGTGATCTCGCATGCGGCGCCTCCGCGAAGGACGCCGGCCCGCGGCTATTGTAAGAGCGTCTTCCCCATGAGGTGCAGGTCAACCGCCCGGGCGGCTTTACGCCCTTCCGTGATCGCCCAGACGACCAGCGATTGCCCGCGGCGCGCGTCGCCGGCGGCGAACACGTTCGGGACCGAAGTCTGGTAGTCGGGGCCGGTCCTGATGTTGCCGCGCTGGTCGAGCTCGCAGCCGAGCTGCTCGAGGAGCCCGCTCCGTACCGGGCCCGTGAAGCCCATGGCAAGCAGCACGAGATCGACGTCCATGGTGAACTCGGTTCCCGGTATGGGAGCGAAATCCGGCGGCGGACCGACACGCGTGGCGTGAAGCTGCTTCACGTTACCGTGCTCATCGCCGGTGAAGTGAGTCGTCGCCACGGACCAGTCACGAATGCCGCCCTCCTCGTGCGAAGACTCCTGGCGCAACATCAGCGGCCAGAGTGGCCATGGCGTGAGCGGCGAACGCTCGTTCGGCGGCATCGGCATGATCTCGAACTGATGAATCGAGAGCGCCTTCTGCCGGTGTGACGTGCCGAGGCAGTCCGCACCGGTATCGCCGCCCCCGATAATCACCACGCGCCTGCCGGTAGCGAGGATCGCTTCCGACGCGGTAAGCCGGTCGCCGGCAATGCGCTTGTTCTGCTGGGGCAGGAACTCCATTGCGAAGTGAATGCCCTTCAGCTCCCGCCCGGGCACGCGCAAATCTCGCGGCTGCTCGGCGCCAGTCGTAATGAGCAGCGCATCAAACTCGCCGAGCAGGTCCTGCGCAGGGTGCGTCACGCCGATATGCGCATTCGTGACAAACTTCACGCCTTCGGCTTCCATCTGGTCGAGACGGCGGTCGATGACGAACTTCTCCATCTTGAAATCGGGAATGCCGTAGCGGAGCAGGCCGCCGATGCGGTCGGCCTTCTCAAACACGGTCAGTTCGTGGCCGGCACGAGCGAGCTGCTGGGCGGCGGCGAGTCCGGCCGGACCGGAGCCGATCACCGCGACTGTCCTCCCGGTCCTGACCTCGGCCGGTTCGGGCCGCACCCAACCTTCCTCGAATGCGCGTTCGATGATGGATTTTTCGATCTGCTTGATGGTGACCGGCGGCTCATTGATGCCGAGCACGCAGGACGCTTCACACGGCGCGGGACAGAGGCGGCCGGTGAACTCGGGGAAGTTATTCGTGGCGTGGAGACGGCGAATGGCTTCCTTCCAGCGGCCCCGATAAACGAGATCGTTCCAGTCGGGAATGATGTTGTTGACCGGGCAGCCCGTGTGGCAGAACGGCACGCCGCAGTCCATGCAGCGCGCACCCTGGGTGCGGACATTCTCCTCCGGGAACGGGTGGTAAATCTCGAGCCAGTCGTTGACGCGTTTCTCGACCGGACGGCGCTGCGGCAGCTCTCGCGTGTACTCGATGAACCCAGTCGGTTTACCCATGGCTGATGCTCCTGCCCCTGAAACGACGGCGGCAGTTGCCAATCCGCGCGCAGGAGAGCACCCTGTCGCACATCAACCGCGCACCTCCTCGAACAGGCGCGCTACCGTGCTGAAGTTTGCTACCGATTCGGCCTGCGTGCGCGGAACCCCGAGTACACGCTTGTATTCGTGCGGGAATACTTTGATGAACTTCGGCAGCATGCTCAACCAGTTCTCGAGAATCCACTGGCCGCGCGGGCTGTCAGTGTATTCGACGTGACGTTCGATGAGATGGCGGAGTGCCTGCACGTCCATCGGGTCCGCCACGGGATCGAGGTCCACCGTGGTGCGGTTGCACATGGTGGTGCGGAACTCGCCGGTCTCGTCGAGCACGAATGCAATGCCCCCCGACATGCCGGCTGCAAAATTCCGGCCGGTGCGGCCGAGCACCACGACCAGGCCCTTCGTCATGTACTCGCACCCGTGGTCGCCGACCGCTTCCACCACGGCGGTCGTCCCCGAATTACGCACCGCGAAGCGTTCCCCCGCCATACCATTGAAAAAGGCCTCGCCGCCGGTGGCCCCATACAGCACGACGTTGCCGATGAGAATGTTCTCCTCCGGCACGTACGTGGAGGTTTTCGGAGGGCAGATGATCAGCCGGCCGCCGGAGAGGCCCTTGCCAACGTAATCGTTCGCGTCGCCTTCCAGTGTGAGCGTGACTCCCCTGGCGAGAAACGCCCCGAAGCTCTGTCCGGCCGAACCGGTGAAGCGGAACTTTATCGTCTCGTCCGGCAGCCCCTCAGAGCCGTACTTACGGGCAATCTCTCCCGA
>DASSSG010000830.1:0-3750 GCA_035708545.1 Bryobacteraceae bacterium
CGTCGTCGTCTACTTCCTCGACGCGCGCCGCCACCGCTGGCTCAATCTTGGCTTCGCCTCCTTGCAGCCATCCGAGCTCGCGAAACCGGCGCTCATCCTGTTTCTGGCCTGGTTCATCTCCACGCGGCAGCGCGCCATTAACGACAAACACACTCTCGGCCCCGCAGGCCTGATCCTCACCATCCTCGGAATCACCGTGGTCGCTGCCGATCTTGGCACCGCGATGGTGCTGGTGGCGACCGCGGCGGCAGTCCTCTACGTGGCTGGCATCGACCGCCGTTATCTGTTCATCGGCGCAACCCTTGTCGCGATCGCCGCAGCAGGAGCGATCCTCGCGAAACCGTACCGGGTGGCCCGGATCGTCGGCAAGCTCGACCCCGATTACACGATAATCTCGCGGTTTGACAAAGACGGCGCGATCAGGCGCTACGTACAGCGCTCCGTGTCCACCACCGACCTCGGCTATCAGCCGCGGCAATCGAAGATTGCTGTTGGAGCGGGCGGCGTCTTCGGCCTCGGCCTCATGCAGAGCAGACAGAAGCTCATGTACCTGCCCGAGGCGCAGACCGATTACATCTATGCCGTGGTCGGCGAAGAGCTGGGCCTGTGGGGCTCGGCGGCGGTGCTCGCGGGTTTCTTCCTGATTCTCTGGCGCGGCTTGCGAGTGTACTTCCTCGCACCTGACGCGTTCGGCCGCTGTCTGGCTCTCGGCGTGACCGTCTCCATATTTATACAGGCGCTGATGCACATCAGTGTTGTCCTCGACATAGGCCCCGTAAAGGGTATTCCGCTGCCGATGATCAGTTACGGAGGGAGTTCGCTGCTGAGCACGCTCACCTCACTCGGGTTGTTGCTGAGCGTGAGCGAACACGCCGGATGAAGGTCATAATCGCCGGCGGCGGTACCGGCGGCCATGTCATTCCCGCTCTCGCCGTTGCGCAGGAGTTGCGGCGGCACGGCCACGAGCCGATCTTCATCGGCACTCGCCGCGGATACGAGGCGCGGCTCGTCCCAGCCGCCGGTTTTACCATCGAATGGATCGCCGCCGGCGGCTTCAACCGCGTGAGCTGGGCGCAGCGGCTGCGCAGCCTCTGGCAGCTCCCGATAAGTCTGCTGCGAGTACTCGTCATCTTTCTTCGCCGCAGGCCTCGCGCTGTGTTCAGCATGGGCGGCTACGTAGCCGTTCCTGTCACCGTGACAGCGGCGCTGCTCGGCGTTCCCATAGTGCTCATGGAGCCCAACGCGGTGCCGGGCCTCGCCAACCGCCGAATCGGCCGATTTGTACGCCGCGCTCTCATCAATTTCCCGGAAACCGCCGATTACTTCCCTTCCGGCATCTCAGAAGCTACCGGTGTTCCCGTTCGCGAGGAGTTTTTTCCTATCCAGCCCGCAAACAACAGTCGCTTCACGCTGCTGGTGACCGGCGGCAGCCAGGGATCGCGTACCCTGAATCAGGCGCTGCGCGCGAGCTGGCCACTGTTCGCGAACGTGCGCGACCGTGTGCGCTTCATACACCAGACGGGTCCGGCAATGCACGCCGAACTCGCTGGCGAGTTCTCCAGGACTGGGCTCGACGGTGAAGTGACGCCGTTCATCTCCGACATGCCCGCCGCCTTCTCGCAGGCCGACCTGATCGTCAGCCGAGCGGGGGCGTCCACGGTTTCGGAGATTGCGGCCGCCGGCAGACCGGCGGTCCTCGTGCCGTTTCCGTACGCCGCCGACAATCACCAGCTCCGGAATGCCGAGGCGTTCGCGCGTACGGGAGCCGGAATCGTCATCGAGGACGCGCAGTTCACCGGCGAGCGGCTGTTCGACGAGGTTTCGCGCCTCATGCGCGATCGCGAACGCCTGTCGGCCATGGGCGCCTCGGCAAGGAGTTTTGCCAAACCAGGCGCGGCCGCGCGTGCAGCGGAGATCATGGAGGAGATCGGCGGAGCGAGATAATAACTTTTCCCCGATAAATCGTTGACAGCTGGCCTGAAAGCCGAAACAATCTAGAGGACGAATGTTTTTTAAGCCCCAGCATTTGCATTTCACGGGCATCGGTGGCATCGGAATGAGCGGCATCGCCGAGATTCTCCTGAATCTCGGGTACAAGATCAGCGGTTCGGACGCGAAGCTCTCCCCGATCACCGAGCATCTCGCGAAGCTGGGCGCGACCATCTATGAAGGCCATGCCGCGGACAACGTGAACGGGGCCCGAGCGCTGGTGGTCAGCTCGGCCATCGATGCCGCGAACCCCGAGGTGCTCGAAGCGCGTCACCGGCACATCCCGGTCATTCCTCGCGGCGAACTGCTGGCCGAGCTGATGCGCCTGAAGTTCGGCATCGCCGTTGCCGGCAGTCACGGCAAGACGACCACAACCTCGATGGTCGCCGCCATCCTGTCGCACGCGAACATGGACCCGACGGTCGTGGTTGGCGGCCGCGTCGGGATCATGGGCGGCTCGAACGCACGGCTCGGCCGCAGCGATTACCTCGTGGTCGAGTCCGACGAGAGCGACGGGTCCTTTCTGAAGCTTTCGCCGATCCTCGCCATCGTCACGAACATCGACCGCGAACACCTCGACCACTACAGCTCTATCGAGGAGATACGCGCCGCTTTTCGCGAGTTCGTGAACCGCGTTCCGTTCTACGGCGCCGCCGTCATGTGCCTCGATGATGAGAACGTGCAGCAGGTGCTGCCGGAGATCACGCGCCGCGTGATCACGTACGGCACGGTCGCGCAGGCGAACTATGTGGTCAACGCCCCCCGTTGCGGCCATCTCTCGAGCGAGTTTTCCGTGCGCTACCGTGACGAAGAGCTCGGCGAGTTCCGGGTGCACGTGCCCGGCATGCACAACGTGCTGAACGCGACCGCTGCAATCGCCGTCGCCCGCGAACTGGAAATCCCCCTCGAGAAGATACGTCACGGTCTCGCCGCGTTCAGCGGCGTCGATCGCCGCTTCCAGCTGCGCGGCGAGGCCGCCGGTGTTTCGGTCGTCGACGATTACGGCCACCATCCCACCGAGATTCGTGCCACTCTCGCCGCGGCGCGGCAGTGCCGGTACAAGCGCATCCATGCTGTTTTCCAGCCGCACCGTTATACGCGCACACTGCACCTGCTCGATGAGTTTGCGCGATCGTTTCACGACGCCGATGCCGTGTATGTGATGGACATCTACGCCGCTTCGGAAACGCCGATCGAGGGTGTGTCGGCTCAGGCCGTGGTTGAAAAGCTGCAGGGATACGGCCACCGCGCCGCGACTTATTGCGGAACGCTGGACAACGCCGTGGATGCAGTCCGTGAGAACGTGCGCGAGGGCGATCTGGTCCTGACCCTCGGCGCAGGCAACGTCTGGCAGGCGGGCGACCGGCTGATCAGTTTACTGCGAGGAGGTTGAATTGGGTCGACGCGCCGCAGCCGAAACAGACAACCCGCGGTCGCCGGTCGCCCGCGCGCGCCTCGCCCTGTGGGTCACGGCGGCCCTGCTCGTCACTGTCGGCGGCGTGTACGCCTTCGTGAAGACCGAGGATTACCTGATCACCGATGCCCGATTCGCGCTCACCGAGCGCGGCTTCGGCATAAACGGGCTGCACTACACCTCTCAGCAGCAGGTCCGCTCGGTGTTCGCGCGGGACTTTGGCCGAAGCGTGTATCTCTGCCCGATCTTCCAGCGCCGGCTGCAGCTGCTCGGCATCGACTGGGTGGAAGACGCGGCGGTCTCGCGGATTTGGCCCGATCAGATCGCAGTCACGATCAAAGAGCGGC
>DASSSG010000831.1:0-6585 GCA_035708545.1 Bryobacteraceae bacterium
CCGAGGCGAGGCGCAAACAACACGCCGTTGCCATCGACGAATCCGCGAGGATAGCCGGGGGTGCCCGCTTTCACCGCTCCGGAATAGTAATCACCCGAGCCCGGCACGAACAGGCCTACGTAGGCCGCCGGAAAAAGCTCCCCGGTAAGCGGATCTTTCGCGACGCGGTTTCCTCTGGAATCTCTCGCCGGGCCATATAGTGCCGCAACCGCGGAGCGGTCGTAACGCTGGAATATGAAATTCGCACCGACGTTCTCCTTCTGATATGCCGGGATGTCATACGTGAACCGCATGCCATAGTCAAGCACGAGCCTCTTGCTCACCTTCCAGTTATCCTGCAGATACCACTCCGCTACTTTGTTGATCGGCTGGTAGTCGACGCGCGCAGTCACTTCCGTGTAAGTGTTGAAATATCCGAGCAGCGCGTTTGCATAGGGATGATTACTCTCATTCGGGTTGTTGCTGTTCCTGCCGAAGTTGAAGCTGCCGGCGAAGTTCGATCCATGATGCCGCTGCAGGTACTCGGCGGTTTCGAGGTAAACACCGGCTTTCAGGGTGTGCGCGCCCGCGACTTTGGTCAGCCCGTCGGACACGCTGAATGCGTACACGTAGTTATCCATCGGGAACCGGCCGTCGTAGCCGATGCTGGCGGTACCGGTGACACCGCCGAAGCTCGCCGCAGGGATGACCCTGAGCGGGTTATTGCCGGGGCGCTGTTGCCCGAGCGTGATGCCCAGCTTGTCTCGTGAGATCTTCGCCAACTCGGACTCGGCGATGTTCTGGTTCTCCGTCCAGCGCGCGTACCCGAGCGAGAGTTCATTCACGAGCGTCGGTGCAGCCAGATACGTGATGTTGTATCCCAGGTTCGGATTCGTCGTGTCGTAGCTCTGCCGGATTCCCCACTGATTCGAGTTAGCAGTTGTGGCATAGCCGTTCTGCTTCACCTGCAGGTTCAGGCCGCGGAAGTACGTTCGCCATTTCGGACTCGGATTGTAGTCAAGCCTGAGCACCTCTTCCCGTGCCGGATTGTCGATCGAGTCCGTCGTTCGGTAATTGTAGGCTCGATTGCTGACGGCAACATTGAAAAAGTTCGGCATCGGAAACACGTTCAGGAGCTTCCGGGTGTCTGGATTGATTCGAGACTCCGGAATCCGGTTTCCGGGAAACTGAATGGCCACTCCGCGCGAATCCTTGTCGAGCGGGTCCCGCACCGGAATGAGCGAGCCGTTGGCTTCCCGGGACTCGGAAAAATCGCCGCGGCGCTCCAGTTCGGTCGGGAAGGTATAGGTGCGCGTGCTGGGACGCGTGTTCGGTTGAAACTCCTGGGAGAAGAAGAAGAACAACTTGTCTTTCGATGTGTTGAATCGTCCGAAAGCGATCGGCCCTCCGATGTTGTAACCCATCGTGTTATAGCGGTATCTGGGCTTCGGATCGCCGTTCCGATTGGCAAAGAAGTCCATCGCGTTGAACATTTCGTGACGCTTGTACCAATAGCCTGTGCCGTGATAGTTGACCGTGCCGCTCTTCGTGGTCACGTTGATAATCGCGCCCGCGTTCTTGCCATACTCCGCCTGATAGTTGCCGAGCAGCACCTTCACCTCAGCTATCGCATCGAGATTCAGCGTATTCTCGGACCCTGCGAGACCGCGGCTGTTGGCCACCACGCCGTCGAGATTGATGGCGGTGTAGTCATTGCGAATTCCATGTATGTAAGGAGCGGTCGCGGTGCCCAGAGTCTGGCTGCCCGATCCGGAGTATGTCACCCCGGGCAGCACCTTCAACAGGTTCATATAATCGCGGCCGACCGCGGAGAGCGCGGCCATCTGCTTGTCGTCCAGCACCGCCGAACGCTCCTGGCTGGCTGTCTGGACGGGCGTTGCGCCGGCAGTTACGGTCACCGTCTCGATGGTGCTTCCGATATCGAGCATGAAGGTGCCGACCGGCAGTCTCTCGGACGCAGTCAGCGCCAGTCCGGTCTTCTCCGTGCGCTTGAAACCCTCCGCCTGAACCGCGACACTGTAGCGTCCGGGGAGAACGGATGGAAAAACGAATTCGCCGGAGGTGTCCGTCTTCGTGGTCAGCCGCACTCCCGTCAGTTCCTGCGTGAGCACAACTTCGGCGCCGACTATCGCGGCACCCTGCGGATCGATCACGCGCCCCGTGATCATACCGGCCGACGTCTGAGCGGGCGCTGGGCCGATAATGCCGCCGGTTACGGCAAGCAGCGTAAGTACAGTGATCAGTATTCGCGTTTTCACGCCTGCTCCCTTTCATTCGATATCGCATCGCGTGCGCGCGCGTTTCTCATCGCGTGAATCATCGGTTGCCCCGCCCCGCGACACCCGATCGCGACAGCGCCTCCGATGGTCTCGGACGTGCCGTGGACTGGCGGGCCAGCACGCGTGGCTGCAGAATCTCTTCGCGCGGCCGCTGCTCCGGGTTCGCGATCCCCGCCACGAGCAGGGTCGCCGCGATCCGGCCGAGTTCAACGCGCGGCCAGTCAATCGTCGACAGAAACGGACTCGGATTGCATTCGCCTTCGATATTGCCGGCGCCGATGACGGAAATGTCGTGCGGGACCGAGAGACCTGCTTCCCGGCAGGCGTAGACGGCCCCCACGGCCATCGGGTCGTTGCCGGCGAAAACGGCCGTGGGCCGGCGCCGCGCGGCCAGGAGTTTGTTCATTGCCTCGCGGCCGCTCGCAACGTCGAACCTGCCGGCGGCCACCAACTCCGAATCGAGCGACAGGCCGGATTCGCGCAGTCGGGCCTCAAAACCTTTCCGCCGCAACGAGGCCGGGCTCAGCCGCGGTCCCTGAATATGCGCAATCCGGCGGTGCCCCAGGTCGAGCAGATGCGACGCGGCAAGCCGCCCCACACCGATGTCGTCCACACGAACACACGGAAACCGGTGCTGCGGAAAGAACCGGTCCACGAGTACCACCGGGACGCGTTGCTCGCGAAGCCGGAGGAACACTTTCGGCGAACCCTCGGGCTGCTCGGAGGCGATGATCAGGCCCTCGGTCCGGCTGCCTGCGAGCATATCGATCTCTGTGATTTCCTTCTGTGGATCGAGGTTCGAATGGCAGAGCAGAAGGCTGAAGCCGGCCTTTTCGAGAACTTCCTGAACACCGCGCGTGACCTCCGCAAAATATGAATGAGAGATGTCGGGGACGACAATGCCGACAATCAGCGACTTCTTTGTGACCAGGCTGCGCGCCCACCGGTTTGGACGATAGCCGAGTTCCTGGGCGCAACGCAGCACCCTCCGGCGTGTGCCGTCACTGATTTCTGAGTTGCCGGTCAGCGCGCGCGAGACGGTCATCGGCGACACTCCCAGCCGGCGCGCGATGTCCACGATCGTCACTCCCGTCTTCTGCCGTTCCGAGCCCATCTCGACCGCAGGCAGTATATCGAACGATAACGTTAACGTCAATCGTGCGTCACGACCGCGAAACGGGGCGCCAGTGAGCTCTTCCCGTGGTCGTTATGGTTAACGGAAGTGGGTCCGGACTTATGGTATCGGTTCGCGCCTGGAGTTCACCTGACGTCCGGATGAATCGCGAGACTCCCCGCATCGAAGTCCACAGTCACGGTAGTTCCGTCCGCGAACGTGGTTCTCTCTTTGCGGAAGCTTCCGTCGAGAAACTCGTGGCTCGTCATCTCGAGCAACCCGGTACGCGCGTGCAGGGCCGCCATGCGCCGGACTGAGGCGATCGTCTCCTCCGTCACCTCCGCGCGCGTCGAGATCGAAGGCACGCTGCCGTACAGGAATCCGACGAGGCTGTCGGCGCCGGCTCCGCCGGGGCTCGGAATCACGATCGCGTCGTGGTAAACGAGCTGATACAGCGGAACCGGAATCGCCGTGCCGCGCCCTGGATTGGCCGATCCGAAATCCACGTAGGGAACGGTCCAGTCCGCGGCGGCTTCGGTACCGACGAGCCCGAGATTATTCCGCACCCACCGGAAGCACGCAGCCCGGAAATCCATGCTGTCGCGTCGCGTCGCCGGATGCTGCGGATTGAAGTCCTGGTCCGGAGGGATGTAGCCGAACACATCCAGGTACACGCCGTGCGGTCTGATTCCATGCTCGAACATGAGACGGTAGTTCTTCTTCAGGTGCCCGAGTTGATATCGCGGATTGAGATAAGTCATCAGACCGCCGTCCCAGTGGTTCATAAACGGGATGTAGCCGGCCTTCGTCTGCCCGAAACGCGTGCCAGGAAAGACCATGGGAGGCCGGACGCCGTCCTCTTCGTGAATGGCGAATTGTTCCTGATACGACGGCGCGTCCGTATAGTAATCGCGATACTGGTCGTGTGGGACGAAGAGGTATTTGAGCTCGCGCATCGCATCGGCGAAGCGCTTCATTCCGTCCCAGCCGCCCGCCTCCGGCGCCGGCGGTAACTCGTCAGGATGCTGGCGGTCATAGCCGCGATATGGCCAGCCGGCCAGGCAAACGTAGAGACGATCGATGCCCCTCGCCTTCAGCTTCTGCAGCTCCGCTATACGCTGATCGAAGGTCACCACGCGGAAGTTTTTGTCTTTGTTATTCGAATCGTATCTGAATCCGCCCGGCCGGTAATTCGTGAGCAGGTGGAGCCGTATGTGAGGCGTCCCGATCAGTTCTTTCACCAGCGGCTCGCGCGCGATCTTCTCTCGCAATGAGACAAACTGCCCTGAGTCCGTGACGTGCCGGCGGTAGCGCTTCGCCATCGTTACGTAGTTGCCCCGGTCGAAAAAGACCATCCGCACGGTACGCGGATAACCGAGGCGGCCGAGCTGGGCCCGCCATCGCGGGCCCATGACCGTTGGACCACCGGCCGGATGGTGCAGTTTGTACGCGGCATCGTCAGGAGTTTCGATGATCAACATCATGGCCGACCGGCCCTTCTGGAAACCCCACCACGACATTGACCAGGACTCGATCAGGTTGCTCTCAACCACGCTCACGTCTGCGGGATCGATCCGGTCGCCCTTCATCGCCCGAATCGGCGAGTACTCCTTCGGCCAGTCGCGCGGCAACAGAGTTCCCCAGCGATTACTCAGGACCGTGTGGTCCACAGGATCCGCCGTATCGAGTTCCTTCGGCCAGTCCAGCTGGCGAACGACGGCATGGCCTTCGGCAACGCTCACGTTGAAAACGAGATCTTCCTCGCGCCCCTCGAGACAAACCATAAGGTAGAGGCGAAGATCCAGCGGCGCGGCATTCGCGACGCCGGGGCGGCGAAACTGCTGCAGAATGACTTTGACGCCGGTTTTAAAACCAGCATCGAACGGCTCGATATGAACACTACCGGCGTCGGCAAGTCTGACGTAGAATTCCTCGCCCGCGGCTCGAACCAGCATGTCATCTTTTTGCGACGGCATCATGCTCCAGGTTGCCGGCCCCGCTTGCACACGCAAGGCAAGGTCGGACCGCTTCAGGATCACCTTCGTCTTCCTGCCGGCGATGATCCACTCGTTATCCCTTTGCGTGACGCTGACGTTCGTTGCTCCCCATTGCTCGCGTGGGAGCGGTCCCTGGGCCGGTGCGCAGACGCAGATCAGAAACAAGCACGGAAGGCGGTACATTCGGGCTCCTCAAACGGGCAGGATCGCTGAAGCGAACCCGGCCGCCACCGGCTCTTCGCGGAGCGGTCGCAGGCCGTACCGATGCTTATTTCGGGATGCCCCAGATCATGATGCTACAGGCAGCGAGCACAAAATATCTCCGACGATGCGTGGCTTCATTCTCCTCCTCGCAACGTTTGCAGCGCAGGCGGCATTCCGGCCGCTGCCGGAGTTCAAAGCCGCTGCCGTAAGACCCGCGATGTTCGGTGATGATGAACTGGACCTCCCCTATTACCTGGTCCATTTCGCTCGCCTTGCTGATGCGGTGGTGGAGGATGGCCCCGACCGCGGCTTCATTGGCTTGTCGGTCTGGCGCAGCCCGAAGGACAACCAGCCCTACAACGCACGAATCATGGAGAATATCCTCTCGCTCGCGTATTTTTACACGGCGAAGCGGCCATGGAACTCGTACTACGCTGCGCCGGGACTCCGCGAACGCCTCGAGGCGGCGCTCGAGTTCTGGGTGCGAATTCAGTCAACCGAGGGTGCCTTCAGCGAGTACAAACCGCGGGCCTGGAACCTCGCGGCTACAGCGTTCGCGACCAAGTTCATGGGGCAGACTCTCCGGCTGCTCGCGACGGGCCCGCCGGTCGATCCCGAGCTGATCAGGCGAGTCGAAGGCGCTCAGCGGAGGGCGATCCTGTTCGTGCTTGGCGACGCCAGTTCCTGCCGTGCGCGAAAAACGCTATTCGAACCAGTTCACGAATGTATGGCCGGGAGCGCTCTCCTGGTTGTCGCTGCATGAGGATCCCGAGATGGAGTCACTCCTCCGCAAGAGGATTGGCGAGAGCGAGGTCGAATTCCAGAGTCCGGCCGGCTACTTCTACGAGGCAGGCGGACCGGACTGGTCCTACAACTTCGGGACGCACCACAGCAACCTGCTTGCCGCCTGGTTCTACACGAAAGGGAAACCGCTCGGGCAACACTTCATCGAGGAGGAGCGGCGTTTCTTCGACTGGGTCAGCTACAACGT
>DASSSG010000832.1:0-8700 GCA_035708545.1 Bryobacteraceae bacterium
GGTGAAGCACGCGGGCGCCGGCTCGTTCGAGGATGCCGCGAGCTTCAGCCGCGAGTTCCAGCACGCGGCGCTCGATCACGTCGGTTCCGAGCTCGGCCATCATCTCAACGGAAGCGCCCATGCCGTACAGCGCACCGAAATTGAGCATGCCGCCTTCGTACTTCTCGGCAGCCTGGACGAACTCGGGCGCTCCGTGATGCAGGGCGTCAACCGAACGCCAGCGCTTGTCGCTTCGCCAGCCGATCACGGTCGGGCGCAGCCACTGCCGCGCCTCCGGCCGCACGTAGAAAAAACCGGCGCCGGTCGGCGACAGCAGCCACTTATAGCCGTGGACGGCGAGAAAATCCGGCTGCACCTCCGCGCAGTCGAATCGCAGGGCGCCGATGCTCTGCGTGCCGTCCACAAACAGCAGGGTGCCCCAGTTCCGCAACATAGCGGAGAGCTCGGCCAGCGGCGGCCGGAAACCTGTAGTGTAATTGACGCTGCTCACCAGAACGAGCCGCGCGCCGCGCGCGATCTCTTCGCCGAAGCGTTCCCACGGTGTTTCCACGAACTCGGCGCCGCGCGCGCTCATCACGGCGGGGTTGTAGATGTTATTCGGGAATTCGCCCGCGAGAGTGATGATCCGATCGCCCGCGCGCCACTCCATCCCGTTGAACACGATCGAGAGCGCGTGGCTCGCGTTAGGCACGAAGGCCACGTCCTCGGCGGCGCAGTTGATCAGGCGCGCGACTGTGCGGCGAATTCTGTCGGCGTCATCGAACCAGTCGAGAAAATCGGCGCAGGCGGTCTCATCGCGCAGTGTGTAATGACGCGCTACGGCTTCCGTGCAGCGCCGCGACAGCTGGCCGAACGTAGCGGTGTTCAGGAAGGTCCAGTTCGCAAGAGCGGGGAACTCGCGGCGGACCGTGCGCCAGTCAACGGCCAATGTGCTCATCGACTTTGCCCCGCACACGGGCGGCGGCCTCGTCGATGCCGACATCAGCTGTCTGCCTGGTCCGCCGCTCCACGACTTCAACCCTGCCTTCGGCGAGCTTCCTGCCGACTGTGATGCGATACGGGATACCGATCAGATCGGCGTCCTTGAACTTCACGCCGGGTCGCTCGTCGCGATCGTCCAGCAGCGCGTCCAGCGCGAGCGCTTTGCACTCGCAATAGAGCCGCTCCGCGCACTCGCGCTGCGCCTGATCCCTCGAGTTTGCCGGTGTAATCACGACCGTGAACGGAGCGAGCGAAACCGGTAGTGCCATACCGTCGGGGTCGTGATACAGCTCGACGGCGGCGCTCAGGATGCGCTCGATCCCGATGCCGTAAGAGCCCATGATGGGCGTGACTTCTTTGCCCGATTCATCGAGCACGCGCAGGCCCATCGATTCCGAGTACTTGTAGCCGAGCTTGAAGATGTGGCCGATTTCCACTGCCTTGATGAGTTCGAGCGGGTCGCCAGTGTCGGCGCTCGTATCGCCGGGCGCGACCTGGCGGATATCGTGGAACTCGGCTTTGAAGTCCTCGCCGGGCGTGACATTGCGCAGGTGGTAGTCGTCTTTGTTGGCGCCCGCGATCATGTTTCGCCGGCCGTGCAGCGCGGCGTCCGAGACGATGCGCATGTCCTTCACGCCCACGGGCCCGAGCGAGCCGGGATCGGCTCCGAACCACTGCCGTATCTCTTCCGGATGTGCAGGGCGAACTTCGCCTGCGGCGAGCGCGCCGGCGAATTTCGTCTCGCTGAGCGCATGATCGCCGCGAAGCAGCGCGAGCACGGGCTTGCCGTCGGCAACCATCACGAGGCTCTTTATCTGCGAGCTCTGCGGCAGGTTTGTGAACTCCGCGACCTCGGCGATGGTCTTGCGGCCCGGCGTGTGGAACTCTTCCGGCGTGAGATCGCCGTCGGGGTCAGCAACGGCGGGAGCGGCCGGCCGCGACACGGCCTTCTCGAGATTGGCGGCATAGCCGGTCCTCGGAGAAACGACGATCAGGTCTTCGCCGGCGTCAGAAGCCACCATAAATTCGTGCGACTGGCTGCCGCCCATCGCCCCGGAGTGGGCCTCGACGGCGACGTACTTCAGGCCGCAGCGGTTGAAAACGCGCCGATAGGCTTCGTAGTGCTTCTCGTATGCCGCGTCCAGTCCCGCCTGATCCATGTCGAAGGAGTACGAATCCTTCATGATGAACTGGCGCACGCGCAGCAGGCCGCTCTTCGGACGAGGCTCGTCGCGAAACTTCGTCTGAATCTGATACCAGATTTGCGGAAGCTGTTTGTAACTGCGGAGCTCGCCGCGCGCGATCACAGTCATGTTTTCTTCGTGTGTCATGCCGAGGCAGAGGTCGCGCCTCCAGCGGTCTTTGAGGCGGAACATGTTGTCGCCCATGACGTCCCAGCGTCCGGATTCCTGCCAGACTTCGGACGGCTGCAGCGCCGGCAGCAGCATCTCCTGCGCGCCGATCGCGTCCATCTCCTCGCGGACGATCGCGATAATTTTCAGCAGGCTGCGCTGCGCGAGAAAAAGATAGCTGTAGATGCCGCTCGCGAGCTGGCGAATGTAGCCGGCGCGGAGCAGGAGCTGGTGACTGACTACCTCGGCCTCCGCGGGGTTCTCGCGCAGAGTGGGAATGAAAAGCTTGCTCCAGTGCATGTGTGGGGAGGAGGCGGCGTAAAAGCTCGATTATAGCGAGGCGCCGCAGCCCGAGATCGTGGATTGCGCGGTGGGGTGTGCGACATGAAAATGATAGATTCCTGCCGATGCAGGAGAATCGAGGACAGCTGAGCGTAGCCGGTACGCCAGTCGGAGTCGCTACGGTAGCTGAGCCGCGACCGTAAGGGAGCGGTCACATTACCCGCCGAGCGCCTTGTAAAGCGCCACCGTGCTTCGTAACACAGCCGCATTGCAGGCGGCGACGTCGCGCTCCATCGCAAACTGCTGTCGTTGTGCGTCCAGCACGGTCAGGAAATCGCTGAGCCCCCGCACATACAGTTCTCGGGCCATCTCGGCGCTCCGTTTGGCAGCACTTAGTCCGACTCCGAGCTCGCGTCAGGGCTGTCAAGCGGAATCTCGAGGGCTAACGGTATCGCGGCCGGCAGTTCTGCAACGGTGCGCCGGTCTCGAGCCTGACCGGACAGCCTGACGCCAGCACTGCAACAGCGACGCAAATTCGTCTGGACCGTTCTGATCGGGTATGATAATCTCTTTGCAGTTGCAAACCAGATGCAGGAATGGGGCGGATGCTCGTTTGCCACATGCTGTTCTCATCTGCTACATGCAACTCACCTGTGATACCGAATGCGACGAAGCTGGTTCAGAACTGTTCTTTTTCAAATACACCTCTGGGGCGGGCTTATCCTGGGGATCTATGCCTTCCTGATCGGCCTCACCGGCAGCGTGCTGGTGTTCCATGAAGAACTGGCCGAGCAAATCGCCCCGGAGCCCCGGCGGGCCGAAACCGGCCGCGCTGCCAGTCTCGATGAGATCCGGGCGCGTATAAACGCGGCGTTCCCGGACTGGCACGTCTTCAGCCTGCAGCCGCCAAAGGAGCCTGGTCGGCCCTGGACCAGTTATCTGCTCCGAGCCGGCAAAGGGCGGCTGATCTTCGCCGATTCCCAGGGCAACGTCACCGGCGAACGCAATCTCACCGGCACATGGCTCCAGCTCGTCGAGCAGTTCCATTCGAATCTTTTGATACGAGGCGGCCGGCTGTACAACGGCGTCGCGGGACTGCTGGTCGCGGTGCTCGCGGTCACCGGCGCAGTGCTCTGGTGGCCTCGGCGAGGTGAGTGGGCCAGTGCTTTTCGAATTGTCCGGAGAGCAAACTGGAAAGGGATCACGTACGATCTGCACCGCGTCGGCGGCGCGCTGACGTTCGCGTTTGCCGTGCTGTTTTGCATCACGGGCGCGTATTTCACCTGGCCCGCTGTGTACAGACAGATCATTGGCGCGGTGTTGCCCGTGAGCCCCCGACCGGGCCCGACGGCTCGTATCCAGGCGGGCCTTGCTCGGCGTCCGCTTGATGCGCTTGTAGCGTCAGCGCAGAGACGCGTGCCCGAGGGCATACTTCTGCGCGTGCTCATGCCGCAATCCGCGACGCAGCCGGTTCGTATCGTATTCCGGCACGGCCGGCCGGACGAGAATCGCAAAACCAGCCACATCGCCGTGAATCCGTACACCGGGGAGGTCACAGGCGCTGACATGTACGCCGAGCAGCGCACAGGCGATCACCTGGTCAGCATGCTCAGCCCGCTGCATACCGGTCATTTCGGCGGGTTGCCGGTGAAGCTTATATGGGCGCTCGCGGGCCTCGCCATGCCCGCGCTTTTCGTGACCGGATTTGTCATGTGGTGGAATCGCGTGCTCGTTCCGCGAGCGCGGCGGCGCACCTCCCGCGAACCTGTTGAGGCGCGGATCGAGGCCATAAGCCGTTGAGTGAATGGCAGCCGCAAAACAGAATCGTGGAGGTACGATGAACAGGTTTGTCCTTTGCTCGACAGGTGTCTTTCTGCTGTTCGCGACTGCGCTCATGGGCGAGACGCGCCGAGCGCTGCGCGGAACCGTGCAGGATCCTGGCGGCGGCTCGGTCCCGGGAGCGGCGGTTCGACTGAGTCATGAGGACACCCGCTCCGCTTACAGGACGAAAACGGGGCACGACGGAAGCTTCAGCATAGAAGGTCTTCTGCCCGGACCGTACGTGCTTGAGGTTACCGCCGGCGGTTTTCGGTATTACCGGGCGAACGTGCGCGTTGCGACGGAACAGCAGTCCGTCACCGTTTGGCTGAGTCTCGCACCGGTGTCGTCAACGATCACGGTACACGGTGACGAACCAGCGGATGTGCGCGCTGAGGTGGAAGCGGACTACACGGCAAACAAATCCGTCACCTCCGCGGAGGGCGAAAGGTCCCTCGACTACAATCCTGTGGCGAATTACGATCTGCTGCGAGTAATGCCAGGCGTGATGTCGCCGGCCTATGGCGGCAAAGACCGATTCTCCGTCCCCTCGAGCTTTCGGGGCTCCGCATCCTGGGGTACGGTGGAGACGGTCGACGAGTATCCCGCGATCAGCATCACGGCGGTTTCCGCGGAAGACGGAGGCTACACGGCGGGGTTCTCTTCCATCATCCCAGGCCTCGCGCTGCGTAAGCTGTCGCTCGCGACCGGCGGACTTGGCGTGACGTATGGACAGGCTTCAGGCGGCGTAGTCCGCAGCACGCTGAAACACGGCTCGGCCGGCCAGCCCTTCACGTCGGTACGGCTCGAAGGATCCGGAATCGGTGAAGGCATCGCAATGGCCGAGACGGGCGGCGGGATCGGCAAGTTCGATTACTACGTTGCCGGTCAGAGCGTCACCGGCGAATACGGAGACGCCTATGCTACCTACGCACGCCCGATTCAGGACCTCAGGCTGTACTCGGGTCTTGTGAAGGCGGGGTACCGCATGTCGCCGGGTGGACGCCTCGAAGGCCTGTTCATCGGTGGAGATGAGCGGCACAGTTTCTTTCAGGACAGCCTGCTGGCCGCCGAAAACCGGACCGTCCGGCGCGATTATCACACCGACAAGGAGAACTACTTCGCTGCCGTTCGGTACGACTATCGGCCGTCAGATGACATTGTGTTCGGCGCCGGGATGACACACAACCGCTTCCACGAGAACCGAATCGAGGATACGGCTGACGGTGTTCCCACAGAGGTTTCGCGGCGTAACCGGCCGCAGTGGGCGACGCGCGGTTTCACCAATCTGAGCCTGCGCAGAGAGCTGCGGCCCGGCCTTGTCTACAGCGGTTCAGGCGGCGGCGACGTGACCTGGGACCGCTTCCGCGACATCACCACCACGCCGGTCGGCTTTTCCTTCCGCGAACAGGGCATTTACTGGCGCAATACTGCCACAGTCGGCGGGCGGCTTTCGCTGATCGGAGGCGTTCGAGCAAGCCTGATCGACAACGGCTTTCGCGATCTCACGCGATCCAGCTACGACATAGGAGCGGCTTACGTGCTTCCGACACACACGCGTCTGAAAATATCGCGATCGACTGGGTACAAGCTGAACAAGCCGTTCTACCTGTGGTGGGGAAACGGGCGCTACATCGATCGCGCGCCACGACGCGGGCTGGAACCCTCCGGCACGGGTACCTGGGAAGCAGGAGTAGAGCAGAACGTCCACGCAGGGACACGGCTCTGCGGCGTCGTTCGCGCGACATGGTTTGATACGCGCGAAACCAGGCTCCCGAATTTCGGCGATACCAGGACCGGTGCGGCCTGGTACGATGACGCTCGCGCCCGGGGAGTCGAGTGGTGGACAGAGTGGCGGCTCGGACGAGTCAGGCCGTTCGCCAGTTTCACGCGGCTGTGGAACGCACGAACCGGCAGCACCAACCCTTTGTCGACGAACGTAGACCTGCGTTTCACGCCGCTGCCCAACAGTGCAGCTGGTTTTGGCGCACAAGTGGACGCGACGCCGCGCCTGCTGCTCGGCTTTATGGGATTCCGCGACAGCGGCGCCATACAGGAGCAGGTCGTGAACGACAGCATCGTCGTGTCGAGGTTCCGCAGTTTCTCGAAAGTCAACGCGACAGCCTCGTACGCGCTGAACGCTCGGCTCAGTCTCCTCGGACGGATCGAGAATCTCCTGAACCGTCGCGATCTCGGCTATAGCCGGACTGTGCTGAATCCTGACGGAAGCAGCCGTCATATCTCCGGAACACAGCGCGATCCCGGAATCATCTTCGGCGGCGGGCTTCAATACAGGTTCTGATGTGCCCGTGTGCCTCGCGCGCGCTCGCGGAAAGATCGGGGTGATACCGAGGGGATACGCTCGCCGACCACTCGGGCGGCGGGCGTTCCGAACTCATCGGCAACCGCGAGGCTGCTCACAGCTGGCCACTGTGCCGGCGATCTGGAAGCGCTCAGGACCGCTTCGCGCCCTTGCTGTGCCGCAGTAATCCACCGGTTGCGAAAACAGTACCGGCTGCCAGGCGCCTGGGCGCCCGTCCCTATACATTTTCTGTACAGCCACTCCGTCCACTCTCTGTACACCCAGCGGTTCGACGACGTATCCACATAAATAGAATCAAGCACTTACGCCCTTCCGACCATGGCCTCCACCGTGCACTCCTCTGCGGCGATCCAGGAGGAACGCACATGGCACCGACCACCAACCCAGCCGCGACACTGACCCGCGAGGAGTTCGATCTCTTCCTCGCGCGGCTCGACTCCGATCGCAGCAAAGCCGGCGCCCAGTACGAGAACATGCGTGCCGCTCTGGTCCGCTACTTCGCGCGCAGCGGGCACTTCGATGCGCAGGACTGGGCCGATCAAACCATGGACCGCCTCGTGCGGAAGAACTTCGAGCAGCAGATAGAGAACCTCACGGCCTATATGTATGCCGTCGCCCGCTGGGTGCGCGTAGAGAACCGCCGCAAGACCCGTCGCGAGGTGGCGCTGAGCGAGACCTCGAAGTTGCTGACCACCATCGGCGACCCTCACGAGCGCATCGAGCAGCAGGAGAGACGAGCCATCCTGCTGCGCTCCGCCGGGCAGCTCGCTGCGAGCGATGCCGCGCTGCTGGCTGCATATTTCCCTTCCGGCGACGATGCGCGCGGCAGCCGCAGGGCCCTGGCGCTGGCTCTCGGCATCTCGGCCACGGCTCTCCGGCTGCGGCTCTGCCGTGCACGCCGCAGACTGGAGCGTGCCGCTTCGCAGCAGCTTCGGGCACCCGCGCCGACAGCGCTGGCAGCCGCTGCGTAGCGTTCAACTGCGCGTGGAACCGGACGCACAGCCCGGCGCGGCATCTGCACGCCTGCGTTACAATGCAAAATCTCGGGCGGCATGCCAAGCGTCGTTGTCAAAAGGGGCAGCCAGTTCCTTCGCGAGGCGCCGATGAACCTGCCGATCATCGGCATCGGCCGCGACACCGCGAACGAAATCTGCCTGCCCGATGCGTCCAACCAGGTCTCGCGGTTCCACGCCGTGCTCCTCGCCGCCGACGAGCAGCAAACCCGGTGGTTCATTCGCGACCTCAGCAGCCTCGCCGGTGTCCGCGTCAACGGCACGCCGGTCTACCAGCGCGTGCTCGCCGACGGCGACGTTGTCGAGATCGGCGAATTTCAGCTGAGCATCGCGCTCGCCGGCGCCGGCACCGGCATGCCGAGAATCCGCGTCGTCGCGGGCAAACCCGCGCCAGCTCATGTCGAGACCACCGTATTCCGGTCTCCCCTGCGCGCCGCCGGCTCAGGCGATCGCAGCGAGCTCCTGCGGCAGCTCGGCCTTCGTGCCGCGCGTGCCGCCGATCCGGGCGAAGTCCTCACCGAATTCATGCCCGCCATTGCCAGCGTGATGTCGGCGCAGCGAGGCTTCGCGGGCATCTTCGCGCCGTCCGGATACACAGAGGCGGGCGTCGCCGGTCTCGCTCCGGGGGATCAAATCGAGATCTCGACCGAAGATTTCCTCGGCCGCCTGCAGGCTGGTGAGCTGGTCCATGAACCCTCCACGCTTCTGATGCCCGTTCACACGGGCGGCCGGTCGTCCGGGTTCATTTGCGTGCAGCGCAGTTTCTCCGCCGCGCCGTTCAATGAGGAGGATATTCGCTTTCTCGATTCCGTCGCCCGGGTCGCCGGCTCCACGTCTTCGGAGGCCCAGCCCACGGCCGACGCCGGACTGCCGTGGCCGGCGGTGTTCGTGGGTAAGAGCCGCCCCTTCCGCCAGCTTCTGCGGGACGTCC
>DASSSG010000833.1:0-4734 GCA_035708545.1 Bryobacteraceae bacterium
TGGGCCGCATTCGAGGTGCGCTCGATCACCGACCACGAGGTCGCGGTCATCAGTTAGGAACAAGCGGGCGAGACGCGGTGTCAGTTAGGTTGTATGTTCGAGCAGTTCAGCATCGCCGAGAAGCACACGAATCCGTGGGCGGTTATGGTCTCGTTCACAGCACAGGCGGCGGTTGCCGCCGCGGTGGTGCTGCTCTCGATCATTCAGTTCCAAAAGCTCGACCCGGGCGCTCTGGTGTTGCAGCCGCCGCCTTTATTCGCACCCTCCCCACTTCGCGAAGCGGTGAGTATCGTGGCAGTAGAGCGCTCGGGCGTGGCGCCTCGCTTTACGACGGCTGCCCCGCCGCGCCCGCTCGTCGTGCCAACGAGAATCCCGGACAAAGTTGCATACATAGACGATGGACCGCAGACGCCTGTGATCAGCATGAGCGATCTGCTGGAGCAGCGCCGGGGCGCCGGGCAGGGAAGCAGTTCGGGCGTGCCTTTCGCAACCACGCAGGCGCCGGATGGCGTCGCGCCGCCTCCGGCCGCTCGACCGGAGACACCCAAACCAGCCGATCGCGCGCCCATTCGCATCGGCGGCAACGTCCTCGAGGCGAGGATTCTGCGGAAGGTGGTGCCGATCTACCCGCCGCTTGCGCGCCAGATGCGGATTTCCGGCGTCGTCCGCATGGTCGGAGTGATTGCCAAAGACGGGAGGGTCCAGAACCTCGAGATTATCGACGGTCACCCGCTGCTCGTTCCGGCCGCGGTCGATGCCGTCCGGCAGTGGCTCTACCGGCCAACTCTGCTCAACTTCGAGCCGGTAGCCGTGATTGCTCCAATCGAGGTCCGTTTCCAGCTCGCGCCGTGAGCGGAGGCCGCCGATTCCTGCTCGCGTCCGTCCGCGGACGCAAGGGATAATCATGTGATGGTCCGAAAGCCCTTGTGGACCTGTCCCAGGTGCGGGCATTCATTCGTTACGCGTAACATGGGGCATTCCTGCGTGCGCTGCCGGCTTGCCGACCATTTTCAGGGCAAAGACAGCACCGTCCGGGATCTGTTTGAGAGCTTTCGGCAGGCCGTCGAAGCGTGCGGTCCGGTCAGCGTGTACGCGCAGAAGACCCGCATCGTCTTTCAGGTCCGCGCTCGATTCGCCGGAGCAGCGGCGTGCAGGCGCTGGCCGAACTGCGGCCTGTGGCTGAAACGGCGCGCCACCCATCCCCTGATCCGGCGCGTCGAATTCGTCGGCGGACGCGACTACATCCATCACTTCCGCCTGACCGAGCCGGGCGAAATCGACGACGGCCTGCGTGAGCTGATTCGGGAAGCGTATCTCACAGGCGCTCAGCAGTACGGATCGCAGCCGAAGCGATCAGCCGCGGCCGGTTAGCAGCACCTGCTCAGTTCCGCACGCCCAGCGCCCGGTTCAGTCGCAGCAGCTCTTCATCGGTCGTGTCGTTAGGTACCGAGCACCCCGGCGCCAGAATGAAGCGCTTGCCGGCCGCCTCGCGCGCCGCCTTCGTCTGCTTCAGCAGATCGCCACGGGTAAGTTTGCGGAAGTTCACCTCGTCGAGACCGGCCATGATCACCCGATCGAAGCGGGTCCGAAAGTCCGCGATCGAGACGCCGGTCCCGTGGATCGAGTAGTTGATCGCTGCCACCGGCCAGTGCCGCGACGTGAAGGCGTGCAGGTACACCTTATCGCCGTGCAGGTGCAGTATGTTGAGCGGCGCGGACGACACGGCGTCGAGCACCATGCGATCGAACGGCTCGCTGAACTTGCGGTATTCCTCCGGTGTAAGGATGCCGTGCTGCGCATTCGCGATGGCGAGGAAAACGCCGCTCGCTCCGGTCCGGACCGCGCGCCGCGCGTGATTGGCTTCGGAGCGCCCGATGCGCTCGAGCATGCCGGTGAGCTTCTGCGGTTCGTCGCGCCGAAGCCGCTGCACCTCGTCCTTCGATGTGAGCTTCTCCGCGACATTCCATGGGTTGAATATCGTCTCGACAAAGTGCGCCTCGCCTCCGAGGCCCTCGCGGATCATCGCGAGCGCACGTATCTGGGCAGGGAAGGGATTCTCGTGCACCACAGAAGCGTCGCTCGGGTACGGAAAGTCGCTCATGACCTTCACGAGATCGGTGCGCAGCCGTTTGTGAAAGTCAAGCGTTGCCTGCGCAAATCTCGCTGGCGGTTCTTTCTCGAGTCCGAAGTGATACCAGTACGTGAAGGGCACGCGGTCGACATCCTGGCCCTGAAGGGCGCGATCGACGCGCTCTCGTGCCGTCAGCTTCATGTCACCTCGGGCGGCAGTGGCAGCCGTGGTAAACAGAAAGGCCCTGCGCGTAAACATCAGTGACCTCCGCCCTTGTACTTTAACTCCCCGGCCGGGATCGCAAACGGAAGGCGATTGCCCGGTGTGGGCAGTGGACAAGTCGCATAGGGAGTAAACGCGCAGGGAGGGTTGTAGGCCTTATTGAAATCGAGGATAACGGTTCCGTTCGTCTGTACTTTTGAATACAGGAACCGCGCCGCCGGATAGGTGGAGTTGCCGGCGGTCTTGTCGCGGAAGACGAAGAACAGGTTGTCCTTCGGACCAGTGGGTTCGAGCCGGACTTCGCGACCGTTTACTTTGAAAGTCACGACTCCAGGGCTGGTCTCCTCCTGCTTGTCGCCGGTCAGCGAATCCAAGACAACCTTCTTCGGTTCCGCATACGGAACGAACCGCGCGATAATGCGCCACTCTGGCTTGACGGGATACCACGCAAGGCCCTGGAAGTTCCGCCGGTACTCGCTGTTCTTGTCCTTCAGACGAACGCCGTAACGATCGCCTCGCTTGATGATGAAGAAGCTCAGATCGCGCCATGTCACGATATCGGGCTCGCCACTGGTTGCCGCGTCGGATCTCAGCTCGGCTGTGCGCAATCTTTTTCCGTTCACCAGTGCCTCGACGCCGTCATGTAGTGTGAGGTGCGTCCTGCCTCCGCCGAAACGGATCACGCCGAAGCGAGCGGGCGCACCGGACGGCAGCGTGACACGGTCACGCTCGGAGGTTCCGATCATGTTGTCCCCCTCAGCGAGCCAGAAAAGACCAGCGACAGTGAGCCAGCCATCGTCGGTTTTGAGGCGAGCCTCACGTTCCGCTCGCCACTTCTCGATCCCGGCGACATACGGATCGGCGCCTCGCAACAGCGTGACAGCAGCCAGCAGCGGGAGGATCGATTGCAGCCAACGTGTTGCAGTCATCTCCATAGTCTTGGATATTCGACGAGCGCCGGCAGATACACGAAAGCGAACGGGCGCGGCCCGCGGACCGCGCCCGTGGGGACGGCCGCCGAGAAGGCGTGCGGCAGTCCCGGCGTGCGGATGGTCACCCACCCGCACGCAACTTAGCCGGTGGGGCCAGATGCTGGCCCCATGAGCGGCTTATCGGCTGATTTCAAAGAATGTTTAACGGCGCCGGATGCGGTCGTAGATATAGCCCGCCGCGCCTCCCGTGACTGCGCCGATGGCGGCACCCTTGCCGCGGCCTGCCAGTCCGCCGATTGCGGCTCCGCTCGCCGCCCCGATGCCGACGCGCCGGAGCGTATCCATCTTCGTGTCCTCGCCCGTGTTACGGATGTCGCTGTCGCGATAACCCGAGGTATCACGGACAGTGGAATCTCGGGTATCGGCAGAATCGCGCCTGCGGTGGGTCATGCGGTCATACACATATCCGCCGGCAGCGCCGGAGATCGCGCCGATCGCCGCGCCCTTGCCGCCGCCGGCAGCTGCCCCGATCGCCGCACCGGCAGCGGCGCTGCCGGCGATGATCGCCGCGGACGCCTTTTTCGAGCGTTCGCGAATGACGGGGTCGGGCCGTGAAACGGATGTGGGCTGAGAGCCGGACGCATCGCGCTGCGATGCAATCGACGCGTCCTCCTCGACCGGCCGGCTGTCGCGCGTTCGGAGCTTTGGCTCCTCGGTTCGTGCTGGCTCGGGCTGCTCACTACGAGCGTCGTCACGCTCGGCGGACGTCAGCGCTGCGCGCCGGATTGTCCGAGGCGCCGCTGGGCGGGCGCGCACGGATGCAGGTTCCTGCCATGCCGGCTCGATGGCAACGGGTGCTGCCTCGATACCCGATTGAACGATTGGGGTGGAAGCGAATACACTCGCCGCGACCGGCTCCTGCGTCTGGAAAGTGTTCGGCACGACCGCAACCGGTCGCCCGGAGCGCACCCAACCCGCCAGCCCGAAGGCAGCCAGCGCACCCAAACTGAAGACGAGAACCTGCTGTTTCAACGCGCCCTCCTGTGTGGCCGAGCTAGCAGACGTGACCACGCCGGGAATCGTTCCCCACATTACATAAAGGAGTGTAAATACGGCGGAGGCTCAACGTTCTTCGGCAGTCGCCCGTATAAGAAGTGACGTGAATGTTAAGGCGGTGGCGTTGAGCGCCGACATCCCCGACCGGTTAGCTCTCGACGTTCTCGCCCGCGCCAAACGTGGGGATCTCGATGCTTTCGAGCAGATTATACGCCTGCATGAACGGACCGTATTCCGGGTGGCGTGGCGCCTGGTTGGCAACGTTGATGATGCCGCGGATATCGCGCAGGAGGTTCTGTTGAAGTTTTACCGCAACCTCAGTGAAGTCGATGAGGCGCGGGAGCTCGGCCCGTGGCTGTACCGTGTCACCGTGAACTGCGCGAACGACGTTCTGCGGCGGCGACCGAGCGGTTTTGTTGACCGGCTTGATGTCGCCTCGACGGAACCGACGCC
>DASSSG010000834.1:0-7222 GCA_035708545.1 Bryobacteraceae bacterium
TCCCGAGGATCTTCGGTGTGAGATAGAAGCCTTCGAGCGCTTGTGCAATAACGAACGTGACCAGCGCGCCGGCGACGGGCGATAAGCGTTCGGTTCCGAGCCAGGCCGTGCCAAGTGCGGCAAAGAGCGCGATCACCGGCCCGAGTACCGGGATCACATTCAGAGCACCACAGATGATTCCAATCAGCGGCCACCACGGCACGCCCGCGACTGCAAAGCCGATGCTGTAGATCGCGATCAGAATCGTGACGATTTTCAGCTGGCCGGTGACCCAGCCGCCAAGCGCGCGGCCGACCTCTCCGGGAAGTGATGGCTGCCTGCTCATCGTGATCGTATGACGCTGTGCGCGCGCGCCTGCGATACAATCCCGGCCAGATGAACCGCAGGACATTCTTCGGCGTGGCGGGAGGCAGTGCGATGTACGCACAATCGGACGGCCGCGCGGCGGGTTTGGAGTCGCGCAGGAAGGAATTGTACGGGCTGCTCGGCGAGTTACCCCCGCGCAACCGGCCGATCTCCGCAAGGACGCGGTCGGTCGACGAGCGCGGCGGCTATATGCTGGAGACTCTCGAGCTCGATCTGAACGGCATCGAGCGTGTTCCCGCGTACTTCGTCAAGCCGCGCCGGTTGCAGGGCAAAGCTCCGGCAATCCTCTACCATCACGCACACGGAGGCGATTACAAGCTCGGAAAGGACGAACTGCTGCGCGGCCGCGCGGCGATCCATAATCCGCCGTACGCAGAAGCGCTGACCTCGATGGGATACTGCGCGCTGTGCGCGGACACCTGGGTTTTCGGCGAGCGCGCGACGCGCACGGAGCTGGACACCTTCAAAGAAATGTTATGGAAGGGGCAGGTGCTCTGGGGCATGATGGTCTACGATTCGCTGCGCGCGATCGATTATCTGCTGACCCGTCCCGAAGTCGACTCGCGCCGCATCGGCACTCTCGGGCTCTCGATGGGGAGCACCATGGCGTGGTGGCTGGCGGCACTCGACCCGCGTGTGAAGGTTACGGTGGATATCTGCTGTCTGACGGATTACCAGGCGCTTATCGAAACGTACAACCTGAAGGGTCACGGCATTTACTATTACGTGCCGTCACTGCTGAAGCACTTCACAACCGCACAGATCAATTCGCTGATCGCGCCGCGCGCGCATCTGGCGCTCGCCGGCAATCTCGATGCACTGACGCCGCCCGCGGGGCTCGATCGCATCGATCGCGAGCTCCGCGAGGTGTACAAAGGGGCAGGACATCCGGAACGCTGGCGACTGTTCCGCCAGGATGTCGGACATCAGGAGACGGCCGAGATGCGTAGCGAGATCATGGCGTTTCTGCAACGCTGGCTGTAACTCGGCAAGACCGGCCGGCTGCCGCAATCGGGCGCTCATACCATGACATACGCGCGGACGGGGAAACTGGCGCCGCCTCGCCACGCGATTGGCACTGCGTGCAAATACCCTCCGGTAGCGGGCAGAGCTTCCAGATTCGTCATGTGCTCGCAAATCGGTTCGTGCCCGGTACGATCACGTGGCTTACTTCGGTGAAGGTGGGCAAGGGTGCCGTCCGATCGCCTCCAGCGCTTCCTCATCGATGTCGATCAACACCTGCCAGGGCTCGCCTGTCTCGTCATCGAGTGCGTCCCTCTGCTCGCGTGCGTACTCGATCTCGTCGCGGAGCACGCGCGCGAGGCGCTCGCCATCAGCGAACCCGGCCAGCTGACCGGTGAATTTGTCAACACGGTTATCGGCGAGCTGCACGGCTGTGTGCGCGCGGCGTTCGAGGCAGTCGGAAAGCTCGGCGGCTCTCATGCGTCGGAAGTGTAGCACCGGCGATATTCAGTGCCCATATAATGGTGACTTCGGTGAGTGCGCTCATGGGAAAGCGGTCGAAAGCCGCTGCTGCGCGCGCAACTGTGAGCGGCATGCTATCGGCGCGGCGGCCACTGCGCAACCGGGAAGGCCGCCGCAGACACAGCCGAGCCGCAAGCCAGGAGACCGGCGCCTCATCGCTCGAGGCCTGTGCCGTTCCGCGCGGGAGAACGCATTGCGGCAGAACATCGTCCCTTTCGTTCCGTTTCTGATTGCAGCGATCGCGTTCGCCGCTCCGCGGCGCGTCGTCTCCACGGCTCCCGCCATTACGGAAACGCTCTTCGCCGTCGGCGCCGGGCCGACTGTCGTTGGCGTCACGAACTACTGCCATTACCCGCCCCAGGCGGCTCGTATCCGCAAAATCGGAACCTACCTCCAGCCCCACACCGAAACCATCCTGGCGCTGCAGCCCGATCTCGTAATCACGGAGGACTCGCCGCTCCATACGCGCGATCAGTTCACCGCGATGAGGTTGAATGTCCTGCGTGTGCGCTTCGAAACCATCGCTGATGTATATCAGTCGATCCGGGCGATCGGCGGCGCCACTGGTCGGAGCGCCCGAGCGGAAGTGGTGATCGCCGGTATTCGCAGTGATCTCGAGGCCGTGCGTACGCGAGTCGCCGGCCGGCCTGCCGTCCCGCTGATGTTCATTGTCGGCCGCACGCCGAACACACTCGAGGGTATCGTCGCGACCGGCAACGCGCCGTACATGAACGAGGTGATGCAGATCGCCGGCGGTCGAAACGTCTTCCGCGACGCTGCCGCTCGCTACTTCCGCGTCTCGCGCGAGGAGATCATCGCGCGCGACCCGGCGGTCATTCTCGACATGGGCGATATGGCGGATACAAAGGCCGTCACCGAGGAGCATCGCCGCTCGGTCGAGGTGCTGTGGCGCCGCGAAATGCCGATCCTGAGCGCCGTGCGAAATGGCCGCGTACACGCGATCGCGTCGGACATCTTCGTGGTAACCGGACCGCGCGTCGCCGAGTGCGCGCAGGCTTTCGCCCGCATGCTGCACCCCGAGGTCTTCCGCTGACGCCCGTCTACCAGCTGCGCGGCGTCGGCATGAGCTATGGCCGGCACGAAGTCCTGCGCGCGGTGACGCTGGACCTGCCGGCAGGCGCCGTCGTAACGATCACCGGCCCGAATGGAGCGGGCAAGTCCACGCTGCTGTCGATCCTCGGCGGGCTGCGTCGCGAGTATGCGGGCTCGTGCCGCTTTCATGACCGGGAGGTCCGCGGCTGGACCCGCCGAGCCTTTGCGCAGCAGGTGTCCGTCGTTCCTCAGCGCGTGCAAATGGAGTTTCCTTTCACCGCCGAACAGGTGGTGACGATGGGCCGCACACCATTCTGCAACGGCCTGTTCGAGTCCCCCGAGGATCACGCCGCGGTCGAGCGCGCAATGCAGATCACCGACACGGTCGAATTCCGCAGCCGAGACTTCCGATCTCTCAGCGGTGGTGAGCGGCAGCGCGTAGTGCTCGCGTCGGCGCTCGCGCAGACTCCGCGTGTTCTCCTGCTCGACGAGCCAACCACGTTTCTGGATCCCGAGCATCAGGTCTCCCTGTTCCGCATTCTGCGCGGGCTTGCCGGCAAAGGCGTGCTTGTCGTCGCTGTCACGCACGATCTGAATATCGCGGCGCGCTGTTCGGACCGTCTGATCATGCTTCGCGCCGGCGAAATGCGGGCCGCCGGAAGACCTGCCGAAGTGCTCGAACCTGCCACCATCCGCAACGTGTTTTCGGTTGACGCGCAGATCCACCAGACTCCCGCGGGTATTCCCTGGATCTTCTATGGCGATTGAGCCGGTATCGGCAAAGCGCGTCTGGGGCGTCTCCGGCGCGTCGTTGGTTGCACTCGCCGCAGCGCTGGCAGTGCTGCCGCTGATCGGCTCGGTAAGAATCGACTACTCGCGTGCGCTTGCCGGCGCTTCACCCGATTACGAGATCTTCTTCCGCGCGCGCCTGCCGCGCGTCCTGCTGTCGGGCATCGTTGGCGGCGTCCTTGCGACCGCCGGCGTGCTCTTTCAGGCACTGCTGCGCGATGCCCTCGCGACGCCGTACACACTTGGCGTGTCCAGCGGCGCCTCGCTCGGCGCGGTGCTCGCGATCGTATTCGGCTGGTCGTCAATTGCCGGACTGAGCGGTCTCTGGGCGGCTGCGTTCCTGGGCGCCGGCATCACACTGCTGCTTGTCATGACCGTCGCCTCCGAACGCCGGCATCTGTCGTCGTTCACGCTCCTGCTCGCGGGTGTGACCATCAACAGCATCGCCACGGCGCTGATCCTGTTCTTCCACAATCTCGCCAGCTTCAGCCAGTCCTTCGCGATCACGCGCTGGCTGATGGGAGGAATCGAGCCCGTCCCGTACGTGACGCTGGCATGGCTGGCGGTCGCGACCCTGCCCGTCATTCTCTGGCTGTTCTGGACAGCGCGCGAGTGGAACCTGCTCTCGATCGGCGAGGAGTGGGCTGCCGTGCGCGGCGTCTCCACGTCCCGGCTGCTGCTGATCGGCTACATCACCGCATCGTTTCTGACCGCATCGGTGACGTCGTTTACCGGCCCGATCGGCTTTGTCGGGCTCATCGTGCCGCATGCGCTGCGGATGGCCTTCGGCGCCGATCACCGGCTGCTGATTCCAGCGTCCTTCCTGCTCGGGGCGACGTTTCTCGCGTTGTGCGATACCATCGCGCGGGTACTGCTTGCGCCGGCCGAGATTCCGGTAGGAGTCGTCACGGCTCTGCTCGGGGGGCCGTTCTTCATCTGGATGCTGCGCTCCAAACGCCGCAGCCTCTGGCTGTAGCAACACAACGCGATAGAATCCGGTCAACTGTGCGTGTCGCGACTGTAATTACACTGTTCCTGCTCGCGCTGATCCAGGCTGCAGGCTCTGAACCGCTGCCCATCCGCGGTCTTCATCTCATGGCTCCAAAGCCCGCCGATGTGCCGCTGCTCGTTCGCTTCATTCGCGAGGTACTGCCGAAGGAGGGCGCGAACACGCTGGTTATCGAAGTGAACTACCGGTTCGCTTACACGAAGCACCCGGAGGTCATCGATCCCGATCCACTCTCGCGTGAGGACGTTGCATCTGTCGTCGCCGCCGCTCGCCAGGCCGGCGTGCGACTCATCCCGCAGATCAACCTGCTCGGACATCAAAGCTGGGCAAAGACGACTCACGGCCTGCTTCGTTCGCACCCGGAATTCGACGAGACCCCCGGCAAATATCCCGGCAACGAGGGCATTTATTGCCGAAGTTACTGCCCGCTGCATCCGCAGGTGCACGGCGTCATTTTCGATCTCATCGATGAACTCATGGAAGCATTTGCCGCCGATACCTTCCACGGCGGCATGGACGAGGTATTCATTCTTGCCGACGAGAGCTGTCCCCGCTGCCGGGGACGGCTGCCCGCCGATCTGTTTGCGGGTGAAGTGAGGGCCGTGCGCGACCATCTGGCCAGGTCCGGACGGAAGCTCTGGATTTGGGGCGACCGGCTGCTCGACGGGGCCGCAAGCGGCGCCGGCAAATGGGAAGCGAGTTTCAACGGCACGTGGACGGCGATCGATCGTATCCCTCGCGACGTGCTCATCTGCGACTGGCACT
Source organism: Bryobacteraceae bacterium (assembly GCA_035708545.1). GTDB lineage: Bacteria > Acidobacteriota > Terriglobia > Bryobacterales > Bryobacteraceae > DASSSG01. Next base: position 5,468 of record DASSSG010000834.1, read on the forward strand.
ATGAAAAGGCAGTTCCGGGCGCTGCATTCTTCGCGATGCACGGGTTCGATGTGGTGTCCTCGCCGTGGCGGAAACCCGAGGTGGCGCTGGCGCAGATCGATATGCTGCGGACGATGCGCGAGCGTGCGAACGCGGCGGTCGCCTCGCGCGCGCAGGGGCTCCTGCAGACGACCTGGGGCGACTCTGGCGATTTTATGCGCGCCTGCTTCGGGCAACCCTCTCGCAACGAGAAGCTCAACGAAGCCCTGCGGTGCTTTCGCGCGGCGTTTCAGCGGCTGCGCGAATAGATCTGATGGCTCGCCGGCCTCCCGTGACACACATCACCCGGCGTGAACTTACTGCTCTGGCGCTGGCCGCGACGGGGCACGGCCAGGTGAGTCGTGAAGCACTCGACCCGCGCGGCCGCATTCACATTCCGATCGGCATCCCGAACACGCTCGACACGCTCAAGACGTTTGTCGAAGCCGAGGGCGCTTTTTCTCCCGGTGTCGGCAGCTTCGGCGTGTACGTGTGGGTGTACATGGATGGCCGGCTCTGGTTCGCTGACAATCCGCAGCGAGGTCTGCGCGGCAATGGCATGCCCGTTGCCTGGGTGCGCTGGCGCGCGGGTGAAGCCGACGTCGAGATCACCATTGCCGAGGCGCAGCGGGAGGGCGCGTTCTACACCGCGGCCGTGATCCGGCTGCGCACGCCCACGAAGGCGAGGATATATGCAGCACTGCGGCCGCTCGGGCCGGCCGGCTGGGATGTGAAACGGCTCGAGACCGACGCGGCAGGCTCCGCACTGTTCGTCGACGGCCACACGGCGCTGGTCGGCTCGAGCCCGTCCCGGGCGGGCGTGCTGGCCATGGACACCGTCGGCGAGCTCGCGCTGCGCGCACTCGTGCCGTCCCAGTTCGAAGCCGAGTCGTCAGCGGGGGACTGTTCGGGTGCGCTGGTCTGGGATGTCGGTTCCGGTGAACACGAGATCGAAATGATCTGCCCGGTGCTTGCGGGCCGCCGCGCGGCGCGCCATCGCTGGGCGGATGCGCGGCAGAATGCCATGGTGGATGTCGCTGATCTGAACTCGCCTGACGAAGGCGAGTTGCAGCCGGATATCGCGCTGCGCCCGCGCGCGAAGGCGGTGATCGCCGAAGCCGAGTCTTACTGGAACCGCTTCTACGGCGATTTCTCCGCGCGCATGCCGGACCCCCGCTGGGCTGAGGCGCTGCGGGCAATGTTGGCGCACGCGGCGCTCGCGATGAATGAGGGCGCGCCCGACGTCGCGGTCGTGAACTACAACGTTTTCAACCGCGACGCGGTGTACGTGGTCAGCATGCTGCAGAAGGCCGGCCAATGGAAACTGGCGGCGGAAGCGCTCGATTACCTGATGCAGCATCCATTCAACGGCCGCGCGTATCCGGAGGCTGACAATCCCGGCCAGGTGCTGTGGTCGCTGGGCGAGCAGTGGCTGATCACCCGCGATCGCGAGTGGCTGGCGCACAGCTACGGCGCGGCACGGCAGCTCGCTCGCATGATCGAATACTACCGGACCACGCCGGGGCCGCACCGGGTAAGCATGCGCGGGATCGGATACGGGCCGGGCGAGCCGCATGAGCTGAAGCCAGGGCGGTGCGACGGGTTTCATCCGGAGTATACGGAGGCGTTCGATATTGCCGGCCTGCGAAGCGCGGCGGTGCTGGCCGAGGCGTCCGGTTCTCGCGAGCAGGCTGCGCGCTGGAGTGGGCTCGCCGAGCGGCTGTTTTCGGAATACGA
>DASSSG010000835.1:0-12933 GCA_035708545.1 Bryobacteraceae bacterium
CTCCGAATGCAAGCGTCAGCCGCCCGCCAATCGTTTTCGTCCACATACGTCCTTGCTCTCCCGTCGCCTCAGGGTTTGAAATCAAAATTCAGGGAAATCACCGCTTTTACCGCCGCGCCGTTCTCGGTGAACGGCGTGAACTTCCACTTCTTCACCGCCGCAATTGCCGACGAGGTCAGCAATGGGTTGCCGCTGACCGCGCGCACAGCTTCCACCTCACCCGTCGGGGCGACCGTCGCCTCGATCTCGACTTTGCCGGCCACCTTCATTTGCCGGGCCACCGGCGAGTATTCAGGGTTCGGTTTCACGATCGCCGCTTTCAGCGCCTCTCCCATCGGCACACGCAATTCGGCCGCGCAGACGCCGGCCACAGCGACAGGCAATACAATCCGGAGTAAGTAGTTGAGGGTCTTCATAAGGCCGCGTCCTGCGGACGCTACAACCCCCTTATCGGACCGTTCCCGCCGAGTGTGAGCGAAGGTTAAGATACGGAATAGACCGAGCGTTCAATCGGCATCACGGGCCATCCGCCGCGGGTCGGTCCACGCTGCACGTCGCCGTGTTGCGGGATGTTGTCGCCTGGCGCTCTGCGCACGTGGATGACGTGCCGGATTTTTCTTGTACCCCAGGACTTGCCGCGTTGGAATCCGGTTTACCTCCGCGCTCAGCATCAGCTCGGCCACCCGTGCGGCTCCGCTGCCAGGTGAGGCGAAGCCCCTTTGCTATCCTGTAGAAGATATGGCAATTCCGAACGTGAAGCGCTATCGCATTACCAGTCCCGACGGCTCGGACACAGCCACCCTCATGGCTGTTCTGCCGAAGGGCACGGATGTGGATGCGTACATCAGGGATGCCGCCGCACGCTTTGACTGGAAGGCCCATAAGGAAATGAAGGCCACCCACTTCAAAGTGCGCGTCGGCCAGCAAAAGCAGAAGAAGACGAAGTAAGCTTCCCCCGCGGGATCGGGGCGGTATTACAGCCGCCTCCTACCCGGCCCCGTTTGCCGGCTCACTCCTCCCCGACCAGCGCTACTCGGTGCGAACGCGCAAAACTCGTAACGCGCGCAGCGCCTCCTCGGCGACCTGGGGATCGGTTTCTCTGCTCAGCTTCTCGAGGTGCGGCCGCGTACGTGCGTCGCCGCTCGCCGCAAGCACGCGCGCCAGCCCGATCTTTTCGTCACGCGTGGCCTGCGGCAGCACCGAACAGAGCTGCTCGTGCACCATCGCCTGCCGCGCCAGCTCGCTCAGGTATCCCTCGGCCGTGCCGTGATAGCTGCGTGAATTGAGCGTGTTGACCAGATACTGCAGCGGCGAGAATTCCGTCAGCTCCGTCCTGCCCAGCTTCACGACAGCAAACGCGAATGCGAGCCGCGGCGCCATCCTTCGTTCCTCGTTGAAGGCGCGCTCGAGCATGTCCAGGTCCGAGGCCTGCTTCAGACGTCCCAGCCCCTCGGCCGCCGCCGTGCGCACCATGTCATCCCTGTCTGCAAGCGCGGCCGTGAACAAGCCGCGGTTTCTCTCCTCGGGCATCATCGCGATGCTTGTCAGCGCCGCGCGGCGTGCCCTGTCGGTGCGCGGCTCCTTGTAGACCTTCTCGAGATCCGGAATCGCGACCTCGTACCGAAGCAGGCCGACCGTCTCGAGCGCGGCGATCTGGACGCGGTCGTTCAGATCGCGCACGTACACGGATACGCGCGGCGCAACTGACGGATCATTGATCTTCTGCAGGGCAACGATCGTCTCATACAGCACCGTGTCGTCCTTCGATCGCAGGGCCTCCAGCAGATCCGGCAGTGCCGCTCGTCCGCGCAGCACGCCCGTAGCGCGCGCAGCCGCCGCTCGGGATTCCATGCTCGACCCGCCCCGCGCCAGCACGCCGAGCGTCTTTATGACGTCCTCCCGCACGCCGACATAGGGCGGAATCACCTGATCGTTCGTATCCGTGAACCGGCCTTTAATGGCATTGCCGACCCGCTCGAACCGGCCCTGCGTATATCCTGGCAGATAAAAGTTGACCAGCCCTTCGACGGCGCGCATCTGTACACCGGGATCGTTGTCGCGCGTGGCGCGCACCAGTGGATCGAGGCTGTACTGCGTCCCGATCTGCGCGATGGCCTGAACGGCCTCGAGCCGCACCTCGACCGAGCTGTCGTCGAGATACGGCGCCAACTCGCTGATCGACTGAGAATTGCCGGCTTTGGCCACCTGCCTTGCATAGCGGATTCGATCCCTCGCCTCGCGAGACAGTTCAGCAGCGGACGCGGCGATGCACGCCGCCATGAGGAGCGCAAAGGTGTAACGGAACATATGCTTCAAAAACAGAGACGTATCAGCGGACGAATTCGACGTCAACGCGGTGCGGAATGAGCCCCGCCTCGTATCCCAGGTCGAGCAGTTTCTGCGCCGCGCGCGGCACCAGTTCCCCGGCGTCAACCGTGTAGTGGTTCACATACATGCCTACGAACTTCTCCGCCATGCGCTGTTCCATGTCGCGGGCGAACTGCATGGCATAGTTCAGCGCCTCATCCTGATTGCCGAGCGCATACTGAATGCTCTCTCGCATCATGCGACAGCACTCGCTCTGCACGTCTTCGGGCAGCGAGCGCAGGACCGCGTTTGCGCCGAGCGGCAGCGGTAAACCGTACTGCTTCTTCCACCAGCGCCCGAGATCGATAACGCTGTGAAACCCGCTCTTGCCATATGTGAGCTGCGCCTCATGGATCACGAGGCCCGCATCGACGGTGCGTTCCCGCACTGCCTCGGGGATTCTGTCGAACGGCATCGGAACAGCTTCGAACTCCGGCTCACACAGGCGCAGCGCGAGGTATGCCGTGGTCATCATACCGGGCACGGCGATGCGCCTGCCTTTCAGCTCCTCGGGCGCGACAGGGCGGGTAGCGATTACGAGAGGTCCGTAGCCATCTCCGACGCTGGAGCCGCTGGCCATCAGCCGGTACTTGTCGGCGACGAAAGGGTAGGCGTGATACGAGATCGCGGTAAGCTCATAAGCCCCCTGCATGGCCTTGCGGTTGAGCGACTCGATATCGTCCAGGACGTGACGAAATTTCAGCAGGCGCGATCGGATTTTCCGCGTCGCGAGGCCATAGAACATGAAGGCGTCGTCTGAGTCCGGACTATGGGCACAAACGATCTCCTTCGCCGCCGTGGGTGTCATGAAGTGCGCGGGTCTACAACACTATAGCAGAGGGCGCTTTTTGTGATTTCGCGTTCTGCGCGTTGGGGTATCGCTCGTTTTCGTCTGACGCCGCGAAGCTCGCGCGCAGTATGTCGGCAGCCCTGAGCCGCCATAGCGTCTCACTCGGCGGGCCGTGGTCGAGCGGCAGAAACGTCTCCCTGGTCCGCGAGCTCGCTTAACTGCGGGTGCATCCGTCCCAGCTCCGCCTCGAGCCGCGCGACAGCCTCGCGCGCCTGCGAAAGTTCCCTGGAGCGTCCGATCCTCTCCAGCGCAAAAGCGGCTTCCACCGTCGGCCGGGCGCAGAAGTTCGCGGCCGCACCCTTCAGGGTATGTGCTGCGCGCTCCAGCTCGCGCGCATCCCCTCGCGCGCAAGCCGACCGAATCTCGGCCAGCAAAGCGGGATACTCCAGCAGGAACAGACGAGCGATCTCGCCAAGCAAGGCGGCATCGCCTCCGACCCGGTCGAGAGCCCCGGCGCGATCGAGCACAGCCGCGCCGGCGCTGACCTCAGGCTGCATTTCGCTTCTAAAGGTCTTGTCGGCGTCCATCGGAGAAAGCTGAGCGCGGTTTTACTTCGCCGCCGGGCGCAACTGCGGCAGATGACCGGCAGGCGGCATCGACGCCTCCAGCCCACGCGTCGCCGCGTACGCGGCCTGGATCGGTTCCGGAAAGCTCGCGAGGAGACTTTTCACCCGCGCCATAATATCGCGCACGATCTCGGGATGTCCCGCCGCCGCATCGTAGCTTTCCGCCGGATCATGGACCACGTTGTACAGCTCCGGATTCGCGAGCGGCAGATTCTTTCGCCCTCCTGCGGGCGCCGGACCGTAGACATAGGAGTTGTATCGGGCCAGATGCAGCTTCCACGGGCCGAGCCGCGCGCACTGCACATGAACCCCGTCGAAGTACAGCACCGCTTCTCTCTCGACCGATTTGCGCCGGCCCGCGAGCAGTGGCCAGAGATCAATACCGTCGAGCGGGCGATCCGGAAGCTTTGCGCCGCACAGATGCGCCACCGTGGGCATAACATCCATGGCGGAAACGAGCGCATCGGAAACAAGACCAGCCGGAATCCGGCCGGGGAAATTCGCAATGAAGGGTACCCGCACGCCGCCTTCCCACGTGCTGCCCTTGCGCCCGCGCAGCAGGCCCGGACTGCCCTGAAACCACGGCCCGTTGTCGGAGGAAAACAAGACCATCGTGTTGCCGGCGACGCCGTTGCGGCGCAGCGCCGCCACCACCTCACCGACGCTCCAGTCCAGTTCTGCAACCACATCGCCGTACAGTCCGAACGGCGACTTGCCGCGGAACCGCTCGGACGCGGCCAGCGGAATGTGCGGGTAGGTATGCGGGAAATACAGAAAAAACGGCGAGCCTTTTGACCGCTCGATGAATCGCACCGCCTGCTCCGTGTAGCGCGGTGTCAGGGTTTCCAGCGTGGCCGTCTGCTCGATAACATCCGTGTTGCGCATCAGCACGCGGGGATTCATGTCGTTGCTGTACGGAATCCCGAAGTACTCGTCGAAGCCGCGCGCGGTCGGCAGGTACTCCGGCGCGTCGCCGAGGTGCCATTTGCCGATACACATCGTGCGATAGCCGGAAGCCCTGAGAGTTTGCGCGAGCGTGGTCTCGTCCAGCGCCAGTCCCGTTTTCGCATTCGGGAACAGAACGTTCGGCACGCCCACGCGCGTGGGATACCGCCCCGTGAGCAACGCTGCGCGTGAGGGTGAGCACACAGGGTTGGCCGACGTGTAATGCGTGAACTGCGCTCCGCCTGCGGCGAGCCGGTCGAGGTTCGGCGTAGCGAGCTTCGATCCATAACACCCGAGATCGCCGTAACCGAGATCATCCGCGAAAATCAGCACAACGTTCGGCGGCTGTCTCTGCGCGCGTGCGGTGGAGGTAAACCCCGCCGCCGCAGAGAGGAACGCGCGGCGGGAAGGCGCTGGCCCTGGCATGAGCGTCATCATATCGCTCGCCTTCGTCGCCGGCAGCCCTGCCGGCCGGCAATACTGAGGAACCACGATATCGCGCGCGGGAGCCGCCCGAACCCTACGGCGCCTCGCCCGCCGCTCCAGGGCGATTCGCCGACGCCTGTCGAAAGCAAACCTGGTGTAGAATGTTTGTTGCTGGAGGTGGGTCTTCCACAGTCGATGGCATAACTCAGCAACGCCACACATCGACTCTTACGCAGTCCGCCGGATTCCTGCTGTCCTTTTTTCGCTCGTCTTTCCGGATAACTGCCGCCTTTGCGGCTCGTCTCTCGAGGAGATTTCACGCATTCCCGTATGCCGGGGCTGTCTGGCTGCTCCGCAGGCCCTGATCGCGGAACATTTCTGCGCCTGTTGTGGGACAGCATTTCTGAACTCCGCGCCGCTTGACGCCGCAGGCCTGTGCGGTCTCTGCCGGCGCGGACTCGCGGGCTTCGACGCGGCGTTCTCGTTCGGCGAATACGATGGCGAGCTGCGCCAGCTCGTTCATTTGTTCAAATACAGCGGTGTGAGCCCGCTCGCGGAGCCGCTTTCGCGCATGCTTCTGAGAGCGGTGCCGCGCTCGACGCATTTCGATGCCATCGTGCCGATGCCTCTGCACTGGATGCGTCGCTGGCAGCGCGGATTCAACCAGGCAGAGCTGCTCGCGCGCGGTCTTGTGCGGCCACTCGGAGCGCCGGTGCTGAAGGCGCTCGCGCGCGCCCGCGCAACCAGGCCGCAGGCCGGCCTGACGCGCGCGCAGCGCCGCGCGAACGTGAGCGGGTCCTTTCGGCTTCGTGAGCGCGCAGGACTTTCGGGAGCACACGTGCTGCTCGTCGATGACGTGATGACCACGGGGGCAACGCTCAGCGCCGCCGCTTCCGTGCTGAAACACGCCGGTGCGCGCCGGGTCACGGCGGCGACAGTCGCGCGCGCCGATCGCAGAAAGGTGTTCTTTACCGGCGGCCTCGCGGGAGCGCCGGATGTCGTAAGTGTGGAGAGTGCTGCATGAAGGGGCTCGATCGACTGCAAAAGCCCGTGCTCGTCCTGAACGCGAGCTATGAGCCGATCAACGTCTGTGCCGCTCGCCGGGCGCTCGTGCTCGTGCTGAAGGGCGTGGCGGCCGCCGAAGAGCACGCGCCCGCGCACATTCACTCCGCACGGCACACGATGCCTATGCCGAGCGTGATCCGCCTGCTCGAGTATCGGCGCATTCCGCTGCAGACGCGCGCGCTCTCGCGCAAGAACATTCTGATGCGCGACCGCTATACGTGCCAGTATTGCCATCGCAGCTCGCCCGCCGTCGAGCTGACGCTCGATCACGTGGTTCCGCGCTCGCGCGCCGGGGAGACGACCTGGGAGAATCTCGTCGCCTGCTGCCACGCGTGCAACAACCGCAAGGGCAACCGTACCCCGGAAGAAGCGGGCATGAAACTCGCGCGCACGCCACGGCCATTCAGCGTCCATACAAGCCGCCATTTGATGCGTCTGCTGGCGCGCAGCGACGATCAGTGGCAGAAGTATCTCTTCTATTAAAGCTGCCTTCCGCTGAGTTTCTTTCTGGCGCGCGCCGAATGTGGGCGGCGCAGATAGTATCCTGCGCGCCGAGTTGCCAACCGGCGGTTTGTTCGGGCTGTGCTGCTCCGCCGGTCAGGATCTCAGGACGCGGAGAGTCTCCGGAACCGGCACCGTTTCAGCATTCACAGCTCGCGGCGATGCTATAGCGGCGGCGCACCCTGAACGCCACCGGGCGCCGGTCCTGCCGCGGGCTTGTGCGGCGCTTTCTTGTCCTGCTTGAGCGGGCTGATGATGACGTGGGCATTGCGCCCTTCGAGCTTTGGCTGCCCCTCGACGGTTCCGTGTGACTGAAGGTCCTCGGCGAATCGAAGCAGCAGCTTCTTGCCGAGATCCACGTGTGCGATCTCGCGTCCGCGGAACTGTACGACTGCTTTCACGCGATTGCCCTCGCCGAGAAAGCGAATCGCATGATTTTTCTTGAAATCGTAATCGTGGTCGTCGGTGTTTGGGCGGAACTTGAGCTCCTTGACCTGGATAACGTGTTGCTTCTTCTTGGCCTCGTGTTGCTTCTTTTTGTTCTCGTATTGCCACTGGCCGTAATCCATGGCCTTGGCAACGGGCGGCTCAGCCGTCGGCGCGATCAGAATCAGATCGAGGCCGAGCTCCTGGGCCCGGCGGATGGCATCGAGCGTAGGCATGATGGCGACAGTGCCGTCGGGAAATACTGCCCGAACTTCTCTTGCCCGGATTGCTTCGTTGACGTTTTCTCTGATGCGGGGACGCCCGCGGGGTGGGAAATTTCTGGGCGGATGCATCGATGTCTTACGACAGGCCTCTGATCATGCTGATGATCGTAGCAGATCTCCGTTTGCAGCAGAATCCGTGAAAATGCCGAGATCCGGGCCCGCAGGCCCGGCTCTCTCCCCCGATTTCACGTGTTCGGATCGCGGTGACGTGTACGCGTCACACCAGTCAGAATTGCAATGCCGACCATCACGATTACGGCGACTCCGATCCATTGCGAGGGCACGTGTGCAAGGTACGCTCCGTAGGCGATGCCCAGAATCACGACGATAAAACCGATCATATACAGACCAAATGACATGCCTGTCCTCCGAACACGGTGACGTGCAAGCCGGGTTCCGGCAGCGCACACATGTGAATTTGTGTAAATGTTACCTAGGTATATCCCGCGCGAAGGGCAACCGGCCGTATCCCGCACACGTCTGCAAATCCGCGAACGGAGAGACTTTGATCGACTCGGGAATTTCGACCCTGCGCGCCCTCGCGGCAGTCTTTTACACAGTGACAGCTCGAAAATGAAGATTTTACTTTCCGGCCTGTGTAATGTAGGATGGGGTATCTGCCGATCAGTTTGAGTAGAAGTTGCCGTTCTCAAGGGAGGAATCTACCTTGTCGGACTACGTTTTCCTCGAGCGGAATGCAGCATTCCCGTTGCCGAAGACGTTCAATTTCCGGGAGTATATCGACACCGAACGGGAGCTGTGGGCGCTGTTCCCGGAAACCGATGGACGGCGTGTCAACTTCATTCAGGTCGGCCTGACCGCGCAGATCTACGCCGAAGTGCACGATGACGGCTCGGAGCTCCGCCCCAACGAGACGTACGTTCTGATGCCCTGCGCCGACTACATGATGCGGCCCATTCGCATGCAGGCGTGCCGTCGCCTCACGCTGAGCGAATACCGGATGGGACATCTGACCGCGATAAAGCTGGTCGGTAAAGTCAATGAAGCCGGTGAAGTAATGCGTGACATCGGCTCGCAAATCCTCGGGGATGAAGTGCTGGACGAGGCACAGGCGCGACTCGCCGACCTGAACGATGATTAATCGGGATTCATTTTTCCTCCGATAGCCGGGACATCTCGAGCGGGATGTCCCGTTTTTTTGGTCTTAAAACGTATTAATAGTGCTTGCTCTGCTGGATGTTCCGGGTTAAAAGTTATTAAAGACCGCCAGCCTTACCCTCGTATGCACCGAGAGGACGACAGAGTCGTCGAGGTTCTTCTCGTAGAGGACAATGCCGCCGATGTGCGGCTGCTCAGTGAAGCGCTCTCAGAGATCGGAGGGCGGTTCCGGCTGAACGTCGTCACGAACGGAGAACAGGCGGTCGATTATGTGTTCCGGCGCGGCGATTTCCACCTCGCGACTCGTCCCGATCTGATCCTTCTCGATTTCAACCTCCCATGCAAGAACGGGGCTGAGGTCCTCGAGGAAATCAAGCGCGAACCCGAATTCAAGCACATTCCCGTTGTGGTGCTCACGTCGTCCCGCTCCGAGCACGACGTGATGTCGGCATACGCCCACGGCGCCAACTGCTACCTGCGCAAACCGACTACGCTCGATCAGATCTACGATCTGGCGCGCACCCTCACCCATCATTGGTTCGAACTTGCGGTCCTGCCGTCCCGCGACCTCATCACTGCCAGCCAAATCCAGAGCTGTGCTGTATAGTCTGGTCTCATGACCAGACGCGAATGGATCGCCGGTGCGGCCGCTGTGCCCGCCGCAGCCGCCCAGACCGGCCCGGTTACGGAAACGATCATCAGCAGCGAAAACGGACTTCGCGCGTGCGCGCGCGCCGCGGAGTTCCTCCGGGCCGGCAAAGATACTCTCGAGGCCGTGATCGCGGGCGTGAACATCAACGAGGAAGATCCCGAAGACAACTCGGTCGGCTATGGCGGCCTGCCCAATGAAGAGGGTGTCGTCGAGCTCGATGCGTGCGTCATGCACGGCCCCACCCGGCGTTGCGGCGCGGTGGCGGCGCTTCGGGGCATCAGGACGCCTTCGAAAATCGCCCGACTCGTCATGGAACAGACAGATCACATCATGTTGGCGGGCGAAGGCGCTCTTCGATTCGCGAAGACGTTCGGCTTCGAGGAGCAGAATCTGCTCACCGAGAAATCCCGTCTCGCATGGCTGATGTGGAAGCAGGGTCGCCGGGACGCCACCGGCCACAACAACTGGTCCGACGGCCTCGATGCGCCGCCGCACACGGCAAGGCCTGCCGCGCGCTGGCGCGAGCTGTTCCCGGATGCCGGCGAAGAAACCCTCGCATGGGCCGAGGAAGTGGTCCGGCGCCCGCCGACCGGTACCATCAATTGTCTTGCGCTGAACCACAAAGGCGAGATGTCCGGCGTCACCACTACCAGTGGTCTTGCCTGGAAGATCCCGGGCCGCGTGGGCGATTCACCGATTCTCGGCTCGGGCCTGTGGGTGGATCAGGACGTGGGCGCGGCGGGCTCCACCGGCCGCGGCGAAGAGAACATCCGGGTCGCCGGCGCGCATACGATTGTCGAAAACATGCGCCACGGCATGTCGCCGAAGGAAGCGTGCCTCGATGCGCTGAAGCGCGTCGCCCGCAATTTCGGCAATGATGCAACCAGGCTCGCGGAATTTGACCTGAGTTTTTACGCCCTCCGGAAAGACGGCGATTACGCGGGCGCATCGCTGTGGGATACGCGTATCAGACGCGGAAAGCTGGTGCGCAGGCAATTTGCGGTCAATCAGTCAGGTCGCGGCCGCCTTGAGCCCTCGATCTTCCTCCTGCAGAGAAAGAACTGAACCCGGCGGGCCGTATCACACGAACAACTCGTCGTGCCGTGACGCAATGATCAGCAGCAGGCAACCGGTATCGGACTGCACGATGCCGTGATCGGTCTCCGCGTTCGCGTACTCGAAATCGCCGGCTTCGATCTCGATCGAGCCGATGCGCACCTTGCCCTGAATGACCCAGCACTGCTCCACGCCCGCATGATGATGCGCCGGATATTTCGCTCCGGGTTCGAGTTTCAGCAGTGACGTCGCATACCCGGTCTGGCGGTCAAAATAAAGCTGCTGGTAGCTGACGCCCGGCCACGGCGCTTTCCGCCACGGGCCGCGGCCGCCTCGCAGCACGAAGACGCCCGCCTCGGGTTCTTCGAACCCGCCGGGCGCCTCGGCGGCAATCCGAGCCATGAGCCGGTCCTTGAGGCCAGGATCGGGGCGAATCTGCTCGAGAGCTTTGGGCAGTTCGGTCGCGGTCGCCGCGAGCACGCGCAACTCCTCCGAACATGCCTGGCACCCGGTCTTCAGGTGCCGGTCCACGCCGCGAGCTTCGTCCCTGTCGAGCAGACCGAAAACGTAGAGCGCCAGCTCCTCGCGCAGTTCGTCGGTAATCTGGTCGTGCTGTCGTGCCGGCGTGCTCACTGGATTCCCCGCGCCAGACTGCCGAGCTCCTCGCGCAGCCTCATCATTCCCAGACGCATTCGGGTCTTCACCGTACCGAGGGGCAGCCCCAGACGCGCCGCCAGTTCCGACTGTGTAAACCCGGAGTAGCAGGCAAGCTCGAGCAGTCGCCGCTGTTCTTCGGGCAGAACGACGAGCGCCGCGCGCACCCGCGCCTGTTCCTCAGCGATCGCGGTCTGCTCCTCCGGGGTCGAACCCGGATCGGCGGTTTCGGCGACGATCTCGAGTGTCTCATCCAGCACTGAGCGGGCGCGCGCGCGGACCCGATCGATCGCGCGGCTGCGCGCCAGCATCGTCAGCCAGCCTGTCACGGTTCCCCGGTCCGGCTGGTAGCCCGATGCGCTCCTCCATACCTGGGAGTACACGTCGAGCATCACCTCTTCCGCATCCTCGCGATTTCCGACGATCCGCAGCACGATCGTGTACACCAGCGACGAGCTCTCGTCGTACAGCGCGGCGAGTGCCTCCTGCCGGCCCGCACGCACTCCTTCCAGGTGACTGCGCCAGAGGGCGTCGCGCGCGCCCGTGGACCAGCCCCTGTCAATACCTACGCCGGCTGCCTGCTGAAAGGATTCCCCCGCCATGCGGACCGTAAAACGGTTTATTATGCTACAACTCCTCTGTGCCGTTCACTATCGAGGATAAAACCGCGATCGTAACGGGTTCCGGACGCGGCATCGGACGAGCGATTGCCACGCGACTCGCGAGCCTCGGTGCTGCGGTCACCGTGAACGACCTTGATGCGGACGCTGTACGCGAGACCGTCGGTCAGATAACGTCCGCCGGCGGACGCGCGCAGGGCGCGCCCGGCGATCTGACCGATCCCGCAACGCCCCCGGCGCTCGTCGAGCAAACGCTGGCGAAATTCGGCGCGCTCGACATCATCGTGAACAATGCCGGCTATACATGGGACAACGTGATACAGAAGACGACCGACGAGCAGTTCCAGGCGATGCTCGACATTCATCTCGTCGCGCCTTTCCGGTTGCTCCGGGCGGCGTCGTCATTCATCCGCGAGGCGGCGAAGAAGGATGCTGCCGAAGGCCGTCTCATCATGCGCAAGGTGGTGAACATCACTTCGATCTCGGGCACCGACGGCAACGCCGGCCAGATCGGTTACTCGACGGGCAAAGCCGGGATCATTGGAATGACCAGAACGCTCGCGAAGGAGTGGGGCCGCTACAACGTCAATGTAAATGCAGTCGGCTTCGGCCTGATCGAGACCCGGCTCATCCAGCCGCTCACGGGCGAGGGCGCGAGCATTGACATAAAGGGCCGTAAGATTGCTGTGGGCGTGCAACCGAAGGTGCTCGAAGCGGTGAAGCACATGTGTCCGCTGGGCCGGCTGGGCACGCCCGACGAAGCCGCCGACGCGGTGCTCTTCTTCTGCTCGCCGCTGTCGGATTACGTGACCGGCGAAGTCCTCATCTGCGGCGGCGGCCTGCACTTCTGAAATATGCCGGATGGCGATTTTCGAATCGAACGCGACACCATGGGCGAGATGCGCGTGCCCGCCAACGCGCTCTACGGCCCGCAGACGCAGCGCGCGGTCGAGAACTTCCCCATCAGCAGCCTGCGCCTGCCGCGCGCCTTCATCCGCGCGCTCGGGCTGATCAAAGCCGCTGCCGCGCGAACGAACGCTGAGCTCGGCTACATCGAACCCGAGCTCGCCGGCAAGATCGAACAAGCAGCCAACGCCATCGCCGAAGGGCGCCACGATGACCAGTTCGTAATCGACGTGTTCCAGACCGGCAGCGGCACCTCGACGAACATGAACGCGAACGAGGTAATTGGGCGCCTCGCGGGCGCACACCCAAACGACCACGTCAATCAGGGTCAGTCAAGCAACGACGTGATCCCGACCGCCATCCACGTAGCCGCCGTCATGGCGATCCACGCGGACCTGTTTCCCGAGCTGGACGCGCTCGCCGTCGCGCTCGAACGTAAGGCGGCGGAGTTTCACGACATCATCAAGATCGGCCGCACGCACCTGCAGGACGCGAC
>DASSSG010000836.1:0-2796 GCA_035708545.1 Bryobacteraceae bacterium
GAGGCGCAGCTCTACATCCCGACGAAGCTGGACCACCCGCAACGTATGAAGCTGGTGTGTCGCGAGGCCAAGGAGGCTCTCGGCCAGGTCAAACAGGCCAGCAAAGAGGACCTCGCACTGCGCAAGAAGATCGACGAGGCAATCAAAAAGTATAAGCTGAGTTAGTGACCGGGACCGTCCTCTCCCGCCTCAGCATCGACCAGACAAATTCCGGGGCGGGTCACGCGACCTGGATCGGCGGCGCCGGCGCCGGCGAGCTCACCTCATACAACCCCGCAGACGGGCGCGCGCTCGCACGCGTGCGTCTCGCCGATGAACGCTCCTGCGAGGAGGTGGTCACTCGATCACAGGATACGTTCCGGCGCTGGCGCATGTGCCCCGCTCCAAAACGCGGTGAGATCGTGCGCGAGATCGCCGGTGAGCTCAGGAAATTCCGTGACGAGCTGGGTACGCTCGTGTCGCTCGAGATGGGCAAGATCCTGAACGAAGGCGTGGGCGAAGTTCAGGAAATGATCGACATCGCCGACTTCGCGGTCGGCCTCTCGAGACAGCTCTACGGACTGACCATGCACAGCGAGCGCCCGCGGCATCGCATGTACGAGCAGTGGCACCCGCTCGGGCCCGTGGGCGTGATCACGGCGTTCAATTTCCCGGTCGCGGTGTGGTCGTGGAACGCGTTAATCGCCGCCGTGTGCGGCGACACCGTGATCTGGAAACCATCTCCGGAGACGCCGCTGACGGCGATTGCGGTCCAGAACATATGCAACCGCGTGCTCGACGCGCATGGCTGGGCGGGGGTGTTCAGCATCCTGATCGGGGACATCCCGACTGTCGGAGAACGCATGCTGAACGACCGGCGGCTTCCGCTGATCAGTGCGACCGGTTCCTGCGCAATGGGAAGACGTGTCGCGGAGGTGGTTGGAAGGAGGCTCGGACGCACGCTGCTGGAGCTGGGCGGGAACAACGGCGTGATCGTGATGCCTGACGCGAATCCGGATCTCGTAGTGCGCGCGGTTGTTTTCGGTGCGGTCGGCACCGCGGGACAGCGCTGCACGAGCATACGACGGCTGTTCCTGCACCGAGCGACAGCACGGCAGCTGACGGAGCGATTGATCGAAACGTACAAGCGGGTGAAGATCGGATCCCCACTCGAGCCCGGCGTGCTGATGGGTCCTCTGGTGAACGAAGCCGCCGTGCGCAACATGCAGCGCGGGTTGGAAACAATCCGAGCGCAGGGAGGGGAGGTGCTATATGGCGGCCGGCACATCGAAGGCTGCTTCGTCGAGCCCTGCCTCGTTTCCGCGCGGCATGACATGCCGGTAATCCGAGAGGAGATCTTCGCGCCGATCCTGTACCTGATCGAATTCGATGATCTGCAGCAGGCAATCGCGTGGCACAACGATGTGCCGCAAGGCTTGTCGTCGGCCATGTTCACTACGAACATCATTTCCGCGGAGACATTCCTGAGCCACGGAGGCAGCGACTGCGGGATCGCGAATATCAACATCGGGACGAGCGGCGCCGAGATCGGCGGCGCATTCGGCGGCGAGAAGGACACGGGCGGCGGCCGCGAGTCCGGCAGCGATGCGTGGAAACACTACATGCGCCGGCAGACGGTCACGATCAACTGGTCGGACGATCTGCCGCTGGCGCAGGGGATCGAGTTCCCGGTCTGACGCTCGCCAGAGAACGGCCCGCGTGCTCACCGTTACACCGTAAACCTTCATCCCCGAGGGTTGTCCACGGAGCAGAGCACCCAAGGAGGGACAGCGCATGCGGCAGTATCTCGTTTTGACTCTCGCACTCGGTATAGCAGCCGTCGGCTGCGCGCGACAGTCGACCAGAACTTCGACACCTGGGACAACCCCGGGGTCGGCGCAAACCACCACAGCCGGCTCAACGGAAACCGGGACTGCGGGAACAACTTCCGGTACCGCGACTACCTCAGAGCGCAGCCGCACTGCGGAGAGCGGCACGACAAGCGCCACGTCATCGGACACCGCCTCGACATCCGCTCGGAATTCGATAACGGGTTGCCTGGCGAAGGGCGACACCGCCGATGAGTTCTCGATTACCGACGAGTCCGGGCAGAAGGTGACCGTCCGCGGCACGGCGGATCTGAGCAAGCACACAGGTCATCGCGTGACGCTTACCGGCACCCGTGAGGGTGGCACGTTCAACGCGACCAGAATCCAGCATCTGGCGGCGACCTGCACCGCAGCGCCCAAATAGCAGCGCCGCCGGGTTGCGCCGCGCGCGTGGACAATTGTTGTGCGGATGGCATGTGGCCCGGCGCTTGCCCTTGCCGCCGAGACCTGGGATCATATATCTTTGGATCGGCTCCAACGGATCCATGCGCTCGGCCGAGCACGAGTCAGCAAGATAACACTCAGGCGGCATTGCTGAGCACACTTCCCAAACTGCTGGAGGTTGCGATTTGTATTCGACACGCACTTTCCCGGTGTCCGGTGCGGCGGTGGTCCCCACGGGGACATCACGCGTAAAATGCAGGGATATGAAGCTCGCGCCAAAGGACGTTCTGGCCGAACTGCGCAGGATCTGCCTGGCGCTTCCGGGCGCGACCGAAACCGTCACCTTTGGAAACCCGACGTTCCAGGTTCACCAGAAGACCTTCTGCGTCCTCGAGGACTATCGCGGCGAGCTTAGCGTGTGCTTCAAGGTCGGCAAACAGGAACAGGCGGCCTTCCTCAGGGATCCGCGGTTCTACCGCACCCCGTATGTGGGGCATCACGGCTGGGTCTCGCTGCGTATCAACGCGGCGCCGCTCGACTGGAA
>DASSSG010000837.1:0-4230 GCA_035708545.1 Bryobacteraceae bacterium
GGGCGGGTGCGTGCTCCGCGCGCTTTGACTGGATTCATCGAAGCCGAGAAGGTGCGGAAGGTTCTCTCCGGGGGCGTCAAGAACAGCCCCATCGATCCGACGGGGAAGACACAAGTAGCGGACCCGGCGACGGGTGCGAAGCTCGGCGAAGCGGGGGTATACAGCAATGTTCCGTATGCGCGCGTCGAGTACACGGCGGAGAGGATCACCGCTTACTTCAATCTCGATCTGGGTCTCATCCGCGGATACGGGCTCGGAGACGATGCGATGAATCTGCTCGTCAGCCTGGCATTGTTGAAGGTGCGGCGATTCGTGGACGGCAGTCTGCGGCTGAGGACGGCCTGCGATTTGCTGCTCACGGGCGTACGAGGGTTCGAGCTGCCTGCGGAGAGCACGCTATTGGCCGACGTGCAGGCGGGCATCAAGGCTTGTGCGGCGCAATTTGCGAAGCCGCCGGTGACTTTGCTGAAGACGAAGGTAAAGCTCGACAAGGCCAAAGAAGCGAGTGCGTGATGCTCACGATACGGCTTGTTTTCGCCGCCGGCCGTTATCACGCCACTCCCTGGGGCCGGCATGTCAACGAAGGGGTGGCGGAGTGGCCACCCTCGCCGTACCGTTTAGTCCGAGCGCTTTATGACGTATGGCAGCGAAAGTGCTCTGACCTGCGGGAAGATCAGGTGCGCAGCGTGCTGGAGGCGCTTGCGAGTTCGGCGCCTAGGTTCATGCTGCCTAAGGCAGTTGCCGCGCATACGCGGTCGTATCTGAACGCGAACACAAAGGACCCGACGGATAAGAATCTTGTCTTCGATCCGTTTCTGGTCCTCGATCCTGTTCACGCGTGCTATCTGACCTGGCCGGAGGTCAGCCTGGATGAACAGCAGGCATCGACGCTGGATCGGCTGCTGCGAGAGCTCAACTACCTAGGTCGATCTGAGTCGTGGGTGCAGGCAGAGCGATGGAGGGGGAAGGCGGAGGGAGATATCGTGTGCCACGTCGCAGAAGGCTCCGACGCAACAGGTCAGACGCGGATCGCCTGCGCCGTGACGGCCGCTGATTATACGGGCAAAGCGCCGTGGATGGACGCGCTCACATTCTCGACCGCAAACCTGATTCGCGACAAAGACAAGGTCAGTGCGCCTCCAGCGATGCGTTATGTGTCTTATGTACTGCCATCGGAGGCGGTCGTCACCGATCCGCCAGCGCGCCTGGACAGGCGGCCAGTTGAGACGCGGTATGTGATGCTCGGGCTCGACTCGACGGTATTGCCGCTAGTGACGAAGACCGTTGAGGTGGCCGAGCAGATCCGTGTGCGGCTGATGGGGGCGCACAAGAAACGAGTCGGTGATCCTTCGCAGGTGTCGCCGCTGTTCAGCGGGAAGACGCCGGACGGCCGGATGCGTCTGGACCACGGGCACCTATACATCCTGCCGCTCGGTAATGACAAGGGACGTATCGACCGTGTGCTGCTGTACAGCCCGCTGGCGGCTTTCACGCGAGACGAGTTGGATGCGGTCCGCGGCGTCCGCGAGCTATGGCAGAGTGACGGGCGTCCAAAGGTGGCGTGTGTCGAGACCTGGCAGGGCGCGGCGATGCGCCTGCCGGAGTTTGCGGAAGTGCGTGTGGTCGAGAGTGCGATTCCGTTCGTTCCGCCCCGCCACCGGCACAACAACTGCGATATCGCGGCGTATCTGGAGAGCGAAGTTCGGCGTGAGTGCGAGCACCACCGTGTACGACAGCCCGTCCGGGTCGAGACATCCAACCCGCCTTCGTTATTCGAGGCAGTCGAGTACCGGCGCAATCGCAGAGGCGATCCCGTGCGGCCGGGCTTTTTTCTCCGGCTGACTTTCGATGAATCGGTACCGGTGCCGTTTGCAATCGGCTACGGCGCGCACTTCGGGCTCGGGATGTTCCGACGCGTGCGGTGAGGCGGAATGCGGAATTCTTTCCTCGTTTGTTACGACATCTGTGACGATAAGAGACTCAGGCGGGTGTTCCAGACGATGCGGGGGTGGGGCGATCACCTTCAGTACTCGGTCTTTGAATGCCAGTTGACGGGGTCCGATCTGGTGCGGCTGCGGTCGGAGCTGGCCGAGATCATTCATCACACCGAAGATCAGGTGCTGTTCGTGAATCTCGGCCCCGCTGAGGGCCGGGGCGACCGGGTCATCACGGCGCTCGGGAAGCCCTACACGGCGTTCGATGCGCCGTGTTTCGTGGTGTAGCGGGAGCGTCGCATGGCCACCGCTCCCCTCCCGTTCGGCGAAACTCCGTCGCGTTCGCTACCGGATTATCTTCCTGCGCGGATGGTGAACGAGTTCGTTTACTGCCCTCGGCTGTTCTTTTACGAGTTCGTCGAGAGTGTGTTCGCCGACAGTGCGGACACACTCGAGGGCTCGGCGCAGCACAAGCGGGTCGACAAAGAGGGCCGCGGGTTACCCGCTCCCGAGGCCATCGGCGATGAGGATCTGAAGACGCGCGCGATCACGCTCGCGAGTGAGGAGCACAAGCTCATCGCGAAAATGGATCTGCTCGAAGTCGAAGACGGGGTGGTCCGGCCGGTCGATTACAAGCACGGCAAACCTCGGGAAGGACCCAACGGGATAGAGCTTTGGCCCACCGATCGGGTGCAGCTCGCCGTGCAGGCGATCATTCTTCGTGAGAACGGGTACCAGTGTGACGAAGGGCTCGTCTATTATGCGACCACGAAGCAGCGGGCTCGGGTGCAGTTCACCGATGATGTGATGGCCGAGGCACTGCGGGCGGCTCGGGATGCGTGGGAGGTCGCGCGGGCGGGCGAGATTCCGCTGCCGCTGGTGGATTCGCCGAAGTGTCCGGGGTGCTCGCTCGTCGGCATCTGTCTGCCGGACGAAGTGAACGAACTCGGCGCGATCAGTGGCGACGATTCCGGCCAGATGACGCTGTTTCGCGGAGCAGGCGCGCCGCGCAAACCGGCTGCTTCGGAGCCGAGGCGGCTGATCGCGCCGCGGGTGGAGTCGAAGCCTGCCTATTTGAATACGCAGGGGCTGCGGGTGGGTCGCTCGGGCGGCGTGCTGCAGGTGAAAGAGAAAGACGCGGTCGTCCAGGAGCTGCGGCTCAACGAGCTTTGCCAGCTCAACCTGATGGGCAACATTCAGGTGTCGACGCAGGCGGTGCAGTCGTTGTGCGACGCCGACATTCCGATCTGTTACTTCTCGCAGGGCGGGTGGTTCTACGGGATCACTACCGGGCTCTGCACGAAGAATGTGTTTCTGCGCAAGGCGCAGTTCCGGCTGGCGGACGGGGAGTGGTTCTGCCGGCGGGTGGCTCGGCAGCTAACGGCGGGGAAGATTCGGAATCAGCGCACGATGCTGCTGCGCAATCATGTGGAGCCGGACGGGCTCGTGCTGGCGCAGATGAAGGAGATGGCGGAGCGGGCGGAGGAGTGCGAGAGGCTCGACGAGCTGCTGGGGATCGAGGGCAACGCGGCGCGGCTGTACTTTTCGAATTTCAGCGGGATGATCAAGGTTGAGCCGGACGAGGAAGTGCCGGAAGTTTTTCGGATGGACTTCACGGCGCGCAACCGGCGGCCGCCGCGGGATGCGGTGAATGCGCTCTTATCGCTCGGCTACAGCCTGCTGGTGAAGGATTTCACGATCGCGTGTTACGCAGTTGGATTCGATCCGATGATCGGCTTCTATCATCAGCCGCGGTTCGGGAGGCCGGCGCTGGCGCTGGATCTGATGGAGCCGTTCCGTCCGCTGGTGGCGGATTCCGCAGTGCTGAGCGCGATCAACACGCGGATGGTGACTCCGGCGGATTTCGTGCGGATGGGCCCGTCGGTTGCGCTGCGGCCGCAGGGGCGGAAGGCGTTTTACCGGGCGTATGAGCTGCGGATGGACACGCTGGTGACGCATCCGCTGTTCGAGTATCGGGTGAGCTACCGGCGGATGCTCGAGATTCAGGCGCGGCTGCTCGGGAAGATGCTGCAGGGGGAAGTGGCGGAGTATGCGGTGTTTGTGACGCGATGAGCCTTGCGAGCGCCGGGGTGGCGGCGAATTTGCGGAGGGACGCTCGCGAAGTGGTAAGCTGCTGATAACTGTTGGTTTAAGAAGAGTTGGCGATTGGCAAATGGAGTGGCGGTCGGGTTCCTGGGCGATGCGCTCGCAACAGGGGCCATAGGTCATTGAAAACTGAATAGGATCTGCTGTAGGCTAATTTCCGCGAGTAGCTACTCGCGGCCTCATTGAAACT
>DASSSG010000838.1:0-4508 GCA_035708545.1 Bryobacteraceae bacterium
GGTTGCGGGATGCGCTGCAGCTTCAGCATCAGCTGCGTGCACACGTTAAAAATGTGCCGGTAATCGGCTTCCGTCCGCCGGGTCATTTGTGAAAGGTCGTGACCCGAGCAGAAGACCTTGCCCTCGGCGGCAATAATGACCGATCGCACCGTGTCGTCGGTTTCAATCACACCGAGAGCTTCGACGAGCGCAAGCATTATCTCGAGCGAGAGCGCGTTGCGGCGGTCGGGTCGTGCCAACGTGATGATTTCGGCGGAGTCCTGCCGTTCGAGCGTGATCAGCCGCATAATGAAACGTTAGCAACCCGCATCAGTTCTAACCAAGAGCAAAAGATGGCAAAAGTACTGGTTACCGGCGGGGCCGGTTACATAGGGTCACACACGGTGTGGGTGCTTCGTCAGCGGGGTCACGAAGTGGCGGTTGTTGACGACCTTTCGCGCGGGCACGAGCACAATGTCCGCGGTCCAGGCTTTCATCTTCTCACGCTCGCCGATACCGAAGCGCTGACGCGCATGATGGCGGCCGAGCATTTCGAAGCCGTCATCCATTTCGCAGCCTACATTGCCGTCGGCGAGTCGACGCAGAAGCCTGAATTGTATTTCACGAACAACGTGAGCGGCTCGTTGTCGCTGTTCACGGCTATGGAGCGCACGGGCGTGAAGCGCATCGTGTTCTCTTCGACGGCCGCGGTGTATGGTGAACCGGCGGGGGTACCGATAGCTGAGGATCAGCCTTACGCGCCCGTGAGCCCGTATGGTGCTTCGAAGGTAATGATCGAGCAGGTTCTCGACTGGCTCGACAGATACAAGAACGTGCGCAGCGTTTGTCTCCGGTATTTCAACGCATGCGGCGCCGCGCCGGAAGCAGGGCTGGGCGAGGAGCACGATCCGGAAACGCACCTGATTCCGCTGTTGATCCGTGCGGTGCAGACGGGTAAGCCGATCACGATCTTCGGCGATGACTATCCGACCCCGGACGGCACCTGCATCCGCGACTACATTCATGTGCTGGACCTGGCGGAGGCCCATGTCCGCGCGCTCGAGCACCTTCTTCAGGGCGGCGGATCGGAGAAGTTCAATGTCGGGACGGGCTCGGGACATTCGGTTCGTGAGGTAATGCAGGCGGTTGACGCCGTCTCAGGCCAGAAGGTGCCGCATGTGATCGGCGCGAGAAGGGCGGGGGATCCCCCGGCCCTCGTGGCGGATTCGCGGAAGCTGCAGCGCAGGCTGAACTGGACGCCGAGGCACACGGATCTGCAGGAGATCGTCCGGACGGCGTGGGAGTTTGCGAACCAGCCGGCGGGCGTCCGCCCGTAAGAGAGCATGCCGCAATGCGAGCTATCGCGGCTGCTCCGTCGCGACGGGCATCGGAGGTTCAGCCTGGCTCGCGCTCCGGCTCGTCTGTGCGGGCGTACCGCCGATCTTCACGTTTCTGAATTCCGCAGTCTCGTCGAAGGAGCCGAGGCCGATACGTCCCGGCCCGAGACTCAGGTCGACAGCGTTCAGCGCCGGAATCTCGCGGCCGTCCACGGTGGCGGCGACGATACCGGTGGAGGCGTCATGGGTCAGCCGGACTCGATACCACTTGTTGTTCCCGGGAAAGGCCGGCGGCTCGCGTTGCGGGCTGATACGGACGCGCTCGCCTCCGTAGACGTGGAAGATGCCGTTGTGGACGTGGGTCTTTGTGTCGGTCGAGATATGGGCGTAATTGAAGTGTGCGTCATCGCGCCAGGCGAAGACGACGATCAGAGACCGCCCAAGCGGCTTCACCTCAGCATCCACGGTGACGCGTTCCCACATCGGCGTCTGCGCGATGGCAAACTGCCGCGGCCGCCGCGGAGCCGGTGGCGGGAGCGGGCCCTTTGCCTGCAGCAGCCGGAGCACCTGGGCGGTCCCCTCGCGGCCGACCTTCCAGTCCGCCGCGTCCAGCACTGTCCATTTGTGGCCGAACACCTCAATGGTGTCCGCGCGAGCAGCCGTGGCGATCGCGAGGCAGAGAAAAGCGAGCGCTTTCATGAGGCCATGCTAACGTGGCCTCGCCAGGCTCAGCCGCGCGCAGCGTTCCGCGCCTGAACTGCTTCCGCCGTAGTCGGATCGATCATCGCCCGCACCTGCGCGATCGAGTTTGCCGGGAACCCGCCGCGTCGCGCGTGCTCGCGGACGGATTCCTCGTCCGGGGCAATATACACGCAATAAACTTTGTTGTCGGTTACGAATGACTCAACCCACTGCACCTGCGGTCCCAGCTCGCGCAGGACGCTGCAAGATTTCTGAGAGATGCCGGTGAGTTCGGCGGCAGACAGATTGCCGGCTCCGGGAATTTCGCGCTCGATTACGTACTTCGGCATGAGGGACCCTCCGGCGGGCCATTGTACGACATGCCGGCTGCGAGAGCAGAAAGCACCCCGACAGCCACGAGCTGCAATATTCCCGTAATGCGTGCTCGGTACACTACGAGCACATGCTTGTGTGCATTCGATTGGTCCTTCTGCTTCTTGTGTCCTCGGTCTGCTTTGCCCAGTCGGAGATCGCGGGCGCCACAGTCAATGGCACGGTGAGCGACCCTTCCGGCGCGGCGGTTGCCGGCGTGAAGGTCACCGCGACAAACGAGCAAACCGGCCTCACCCGTGAGACCGCGACCAGCGAAGCCGGCCTCTACAATTTCGTGCGGCTGCCGGTCGGGCGCTACACGCTGGCGGTCGAGGCGCCCGGCTTCAAGCCGGTGCGACGCACGGGCATTGCGCTCACTGTGGGAGCCATAGCGACCATTGACGTGGCGCTTGAAATCGGGCCGGCTGCCGAAAGTGTCACGGTTGCGGCGGAGACTCCTGTCATGGAGACCACTCGTTCGCAAACGAGCACCACGATCAACGAAAAAGCGGTTCGCGACCTTCCTATTAACGGAAGGAACTTTCTCGATTTCGCGACCATGACGCCGGGAGTCGTTCGCGACCCCCGGAGCGGCGATCTCTCGTGCGGCGGCCAGCGAGGGCCGATGAACAGCCTGTTGATCGACGGCGCCGACTCGAACAATCTCTTTTTCGGCCAGTCCACGGGCCGCGCGGGTGTGCGCAATCCCTACAGCTTCAGCCAGGAGAGCGTGCAGGAGTTCCAGGTCAACAACAACAGCTTTGCTCCGGAGATCGGCCGCGCCGGGGGAGGGGTGATCAACGTCATCACAAAATCCGGCACAAACGATTTCCATGGCAATGCATTCTGGTTCTGGCGCACCACGAAGCTTCGTGCCAACACATCATCGAACAAGTTCACTCCCAGTGCCCGATATCCGCTCGGCATTCCGCGGCAGCGGTACGAATACGATCAGTTTGGCGCGAATCTCGGCGGCCCGGTCGTGAAAGACCGCGTGTTTTTCTTTTTCAATTACGAAGGACAGCGTAATTCGGATCCCGTCACACACTTCCTGCCCGTCGCTCCAGCGGATGCCGCTTCACAGCAGGCCGTTCGGGAGCTTGTGCAGTATACAGAGCCGTACACGCGAAGCCTGAACAATAACATCTACCTGGTGAAAATCGACTGGAACATCGGACCGAATCAGACAATATTTGGCCGATACAACAGGCATCGGTTCGACGGCATCAATTACGAACAGACCTTTCAGACCGACCCGAGCGGCACGGGCAACAGCAGTAACTACACAGATAATCTGACTATCAATTACAACCGCGTCATCGGCAGCACCAGGGTCTGGGATGTGCGGTTCAACTACCTGAAAGACGACGCTCCGGGCACCGCCAACTCGGAGGGCCCGAATGTGCAGGTCAACCAGGCGGGCTCTCGATATATCACGTACGGGCGGAACAACTTCAGCCCGCGTTACACGAACATAGACAGCTATCAGGCAATCTCGACACTGTCCTGGGTAATGGGCCGGCATTCGCTGAAGTTCGGGGGCGACGTCAACTTCGCCCGAATCGAGAACTTCTTCCCGGGCCAGTTTGGCGGGACGTATTTCTTCGCTTCACTGGCTGATTACGCGAATCGCCGCCCGACCAGCTTCACGCAGGCCCTGGCAGGGCAGAACACGACAGGCCCGTTCTCGAAGCCAGATGTGGACGAATACGCATTCTTCGCACAGGACCAGTGGCGTGTATCCGACCGGCTGACGCTGAACTACGGCGTCCGTTACGATCTGTTCGAGTACGCCGCCGGAAGGGTTCGCAATCCCGATCCGGGCCTGGCCGCCATCGGGCTGTTCAACAACCGGATTAACGTCGACAAAAACAACTTTTCGCCGCGCTTCGGATTCGCTTACAAGCTGACCGAATGGGCAGTGATGCGCGGCGGCGCCGGCCGTTATGTCGGCCGCACGTCAAGCATCATCACCGGTACCTCACATACGAACAACGGATTGCAGATATTCCAGTTCACGCTGAATGCGGGAGCGGCGGGTTTCCCCACGTTCCCGAACATCCTGAGCTCGATTCCACCGGGCGTGACCTTCCGGCCAAACATCTTTGTAATGGCTCCCGACTACCAGCAGCCTGAGAG
>DASSSG010000839.1:0-4984 GCA_035708545.1 Bryobacteraceae bacterium
ACCTTCTTGCCGGCGTCACGTAGCTGCAGGTCGTAGGTTCCGGGGCGCAGCCACATGCTCCTGCGATCCTTCACCGGACCAGCGTAGGCGCCGTCGATATAGACAGATGCAGCCCTGGCCTCGGTATCGAGTTTCACCTCACCCATTCCCTCGCCGCGTCCGAACCCTGTCCAGTAGCCAGGATGCACCGCGAGCGGACTGTACCAGAACGGGTCGTACCAACCCCAGCCAGGTCCGAATCCCCACGGGTTGTAAGCAGCGCCGTACCATACCGGGCCCCAGTAGGGCGGACCGTAAAAGCCGTACCCCGGCCAGCCACGCGAATACCCGCCGCCGACGGCGATGCCGCCGACACGGATGCGGCGGCCGCCGTCTTTCGAGCCGCCTTCGAGCCGTACGCCACCGGCCGTGGCGGCTGAAGCCGTTGATTTATCGGAGGAATCGTTAGCCAGCAGCGCTGCAGGCAGGCAGATCAGAACGGTGCCGAGAGCGACGACGCCGAAGGCTGGTTGCGACATGTCAGGGCCTCCTGGCTACATCAATGTTACTGCCAGCGGGACGTAGCCGGCCGGTACGGCGTTTCGGGAATGTGCCGAAACCCCCGGTGCACGGCGCAGTCTACCGAGTATGGATGCCGACTACACTCTTCACTGCGGTCCGAACGACGGCATCAGCCGGGGCGACCGTGAAGACACCGGTGATCTCGAGGCCCGGCCAACCGGCAGTTCGCGCGCCAGCGACGAGCTCGACGATCTGAGCATCGCCAGCGCGGACGACGCAAGACTCGGGCTTACCAATATCGGCGGCAAAGGCCCGGACGACTGGGCGGCAGACACGGGGCCCACGGCCACGAACGAAGGCCATGGTGGTGTCGTGACCACGGACCTGAAAGATCGCGGCAGCACTCTGACCGAACATGGTCAAAATCAGCCTTCGTACGAGGACAGGCTTGGGGAGATGCCGCTCGGTTCACACGCGAACGCGCGCGCCGATGGCGCGCGTCGCCGCGCCGGAAAGCCCCCACGGCGCCGGTAAAATCCGAGAACCACGCCGGTAACGGTGCGATCGCTGGTATCCTAGTACCAGCAGCCGACAATTTCCTATTTACCGTTCCGGCCCTCCGGCTTCGAGCGGTCACTCTGTCGTTGTTGGCGATGGAGCGTGATGCCTACCGGCGCCCAACCGCAGTTCAATCATCCAGTTCGCCTCCTGGTGTTGTCACCAGACCCCCTGTTTCCGGGTGCGGCCGCCTCTGCCCTGGAGCGGGGCGGGTACCGCGTATCGGTGAAACACACATCTAACCTGAGAGATTTCAGCCAGCAAGCCAGCGGGCGCGAGTTCGATGCGGCTCTCGTTGACTCGGGTCTGGAAGCGGATACGTGGCGCAGTGCCCTCCGGGCCATACAGGACTGCGCTGCGCAGCCGCCGCTCATTCTCGCCTCCCCGGCGGCTGGTCCGGCAGCAGTGCTGCGCGCGTTTCGCGAGGGCCTTTCGGATTGGGTGTTCCGCGATGATCTCGCGCAATTGCCTGAGGCGCTCGGCCACGCGCTGCGGCAGGCGCGGCCGCCGGGGCCGTCGGCGCCGCCCATGTCGGGCAAGCCGGACAGCCGGCGAGCGCTCGAAGCAGTCCTCGAGGCGGCGCCCCTTGCCTGGATTGCTCTTGACCGCGTTGGCCGGGTACAACTGTGGAGCCGGGGCGCCGAACGAATGTTCGGCTGGACCGAGCAGGAGGTACTCGGCGGCGCCATGCCGACGATGCCCGTGGAAGGCGGTCAGGCCATTCGCGAGCTCCTCAACAGTGATGCGGAAGGGCAATCCCAGGAAGGCATCGAGTTGCGCCTCCGCCGCAAGGACGGGGACTCCATCGACGTGACTTTGTGGCGTTCCCTGCTGCGCGGCCCGGAAGGCAGGGTGCAGGGCGTTGTCGCTGTGATCGCCGACATGACCGGTCACAGGCGCGCCCATGAGGAACGCGCGCAGGCGCGCGAACGGGATCGGGACGTACACCCCGATATCAAAGCGGAACGCCGCTTCCGTGAACTGCTGGAGGCCGCACCCGACGCCATCATCGAAGTTGATCGGCAGGGCCGTATCGTTCTGATTAACGCGGTCGCCGAGAAGATGTTCGGCTACGCGCGGAACGAACTGCTCGGGCAGGCTATGGATCTGCTCGTTCCCGATCGCTTCCGCGCCACGCATGCGCAGCACCGGCAGAACTACTGGGCCCGCCCGCAGGTACGTCCGATGGGATCGGGGCTCGATCTGAATGCGCAGCGGAAAGACGGCTCGCGCTTTCCCGTCGAGATCAGCCTCAGCCCGGTGCAGTCCGAAGAAGGCTTTCGCGTCACAGCTATCATTCGCGACGTTACGGAACGCAAGCGCGCCGAAGAGCAAATTCGGGCCATGAACGAGCGATTCACGGCCGAATTGACCGCCACCAATCAGCAGCTCGAGATCCGCAATCGTGAAGTCGAGCGTGCGAACCGGCTCAAGAGCGAGTTCCTTGCCAGCATGAGTCACGAGCTGCGCACTCCTCTGCATACGATCATTGGTTTTTCGGAGCTGCTGCGCGAGGAGATGGAAGGATCGCTCAATGACAAGCAGAAGCGATTCCTCGGGCACATTCACCAGGATGCGCTGCATCTGCTCGAGTTGATCAACGACATTCTCGATCTCTCGAAAATCGAAGCCGGCCGGCTGGAGCTAAGGTATGAGGAATTCGACGCCGCGCAGGCGCTCGGAGAGGTGCTGGCGAGTATTCGCCCCCTGGCCTTCAACAAGTCGCTTTCAATCGAAGACCGCGTGCCCGAAGGCATGCGGCTTCACGCCGATCGTGTCCGCTATAAAGAGATCCTCTACAACCTGCTCAGCAATGCGGTTAAGTTCACGCCAAACGGCGGGCGTATCTGGGTGGAGGGAACCGCGGAAAGCCGCTTCGCTCAGATTTCTGTGAACGACACGGGTATCGGACTCCCGGCTGAAGAACACGAGACGATCTTCAACAAGTTCTATCAGGCGGCCGCGACGACGAAAGGAGTCCGCGAGGGTACCGGACTCGGTCTCGCCATCACCAAACGGCTGGTCGAGCAGCACGGCGGCCGCATCTGGATCGAAAGCCAGATTGGAAAAGGAAGCTCATTCACATTCACTCTCCCGCTCGCCACGCCCGTCGTCGAACGTGCCGAATCTGCGCAGCGGACGTCGGCGGAACCGGGCGAGAGCGCCGGGCCGGTCGTTCTCATCGTCGAAGACGACAAGGCCAGCCAGGAATTGCTGGTCAGCTACCTGCAACCGCACGGATATCGGACTGCGGTGGCCAGCTCCTCGGAGGAGGCGATTCGCAGAGCAATCGAACTTCGGCCGGACGTCATCACGCTGGACCTCATCATGCCCGGGGAAACCGGCTGGAAAACTCTCCAGAGGCTGCGGGCGATGCCGGAGACGGCGCACATTCCGGTCATTGTGGTGTCCGTGCTCGAAGAGCAGAAATCGGCGATGACGCTCGGGGCGAACGAGTACCTGACGAAGCCACTCGCCAGAGAACGCTTCCTGGCCGCGCTGCGGAAGCATCTCCCCGCGGAGGATGCGCGCGGAACTCGTGTCCTCGTCGTCGATGACGAGGCAGACTCACTCCAGCTCATGCGCGAGGTTCTTGACTCCGCCGGTTACGTGCCGATGCTCGCGCAAACCGGTCACGAGGCGCTCGATATTCTCGCGAACAATCATGTTGCCGCCATGGTTCTCGACCTCATCATGCCGGGCATGAGCGGTTTCGACGTGATCGCGCAGGTAAAATCAAACGCCGGAATCCGGGACCTGCCGATCCTCGTGCTTACCGGAAAGGATCTCTCGGCGGAAGATGCCGCTGCGCTAAGGCGCGCCACACGCGCCGTTTTCATGAAAACGCTTGACTGGAAAAACGAGCTTGTCAGCACGCTGCGCCGCGTCACCGAAGGCGAGACTGCAAACAGGGAATGAAGACGATACTCATCGCCGATGATAAGGACTCCAGCAGGGAGTTGATACGGGCGTTGCTCGAGCGCTCGGGCTATCGAGTGGAGGAGGCCGCCGACGGCACCGAGGCAGTCGAGCGGGCGCGCACCGTGCATCCCGACCTGATCCTGCTCGATCTCCAGATGCCGCGGCTCGACGGTTTCGGCGTCCTGCGAGAACTGCGGCAGGATGACCGCTTTCGCGACAAGCCGGTCGTGGCGCTGACCGCCTACGCCATGCATGGCGATCGCGAAAAAGCTCTGCAGGCGGGCTTCACCTCTTACGTGACCAAGCCTGTCAACCTCATGCAGCTCCGCGAGCACATCGCGCGACTCCTTCAGGGACAATCGCACGCGCAGGCCACCGATGCAGGCGATTGATAAACTGAACTTGCCGAGCATCCGAATGCCGTCCGGCGCGACTATCTCTCTGCTCATCCTTGATGACAACCCAGGCAGCGTCGAACTCCTGCAGGCGGCGCTGCAGCAGGACGGCGTCGATATCCTCACCGCCACCGATCCCGAAGACGCACTCGACATCGTTTTCAGCAAACATCCGGAGATCGTCCTGACCGATCTTGTGATGCCGAAAATGAGCGGTATGGAAGTGCTGCAGCGCATTATGGATTTCGACCCGTCCACGGACGTGATTCTGATGACCGCGCACTATTCGACCGAATCGGCAGTCGAAGCGATCAAGAAAGGCGCGAGTGATTATCTGAACAAGCCGGTTTCGATCCCGGTTCTTCGTCAGAAAATCGACAAGCTGCTTGGCGAAGCCCGCAAACGGCAGCGCGCCTCGCAGCTCGAGGATGAACTGCTCGACAGCTGCAAGTTCGAAGGCATCGTCGGCCGCAGTCCGCAAATGTGGGACATGTTCGCGCGCATCCGGCGCGTCGCGCCCCACTACCGTTCCGTGCTGGTCACTGGCGAAACCGGCTCCGGCAAGGACCTCGTCGCTCGCGCGCTCCATGCGCTCAGTCCGGTCAGCA
>DASSSG010000840.1:0-10551 GCA_035708545.1 Bryobacteraceae bacterium
TCAGCAAGGTAGCGGAAAAGGTCGTGCCGGAGATTTGCCCCGCCCGAGAATCGAAGCGCTCCGGCCTTTTCGAGCGCGTGCAGCTCGGTGATAAACGCGTCATTCGCCATGCACGGCCCGAACGCGGAGGTAACCACGCGGCCGCCATGCTTCTGCCACAGCGAGCGATGCAGAGCGAAGCTGCGGGCGATTCTCTGGACGAACCACTCCATCGTCTGCCCGGAGCCGCCGGCGCCAAATTTTCGCCGGAGAGCGTTGAGCTGATCGGCCGTCGGCTCGAGCTGATTCTCGCGCAGATACCGCTCCGCGAAAATCTCTTCAATCGTCATCGAAAGGTACTTGAGGGGCGCGCTGTGGCCTCGCCGAACCTCTTCGGACGTGATGTCCCGTTTCCAGATCCGGACGAGCGTCTCGGCACGAACCGGCGCGGTCAGAGCCAGAACCAGAGCGAGCGTTCGCACACCCTGATTATCGGCCCCTTACGCCGTCGGGTTCCAGATGAACTTGCCGCTGCGGTCGATATACCCTTGACGCTCCCCTACCCACACAGGCGCTATGCCGCCGGCAAAATCGCCGCCGTCATCGAACTGCGGGTTTATGCGGAACTTCCCGTCGCGCCCGATATAGCCGTACTTTCTGTTCAGCCCGACCAGGGCGACGCCATCGGAGAAATCACCCGCCTGGTCGAACTGCGGGTTGATCTGAATCTTGCCGTGGCGGTCGATGTATCCAAACTTGCTGCCCATGCGAATGACGGCGAGCCCGTCCGAAAACTGCCCGGCCCCTTCGAACTGCGGATTGATGACGATTTTGCCTTCCCGGTCGATATACCCATAGCGGGCACCGAGCCGGATCAGCGCCAGGCCATCGGAGAAGTTGCCCGCTTCGTCGAACTGGGGCGCGATCACCATCTTCCCGGTCCGATCGATGTAGCCCCACCGGTTGGCCACGAGCACAGGCGCGCGGTCATTCTCGAAATCGCCGGCACCCTCGAACTGCGGGTTGATGACGAATCGGCCCTTGTCGTCGACGTAGCCCAGCCGATTGCCAAGGCCAACCAGAGCGCGATCCTCCGCGAACGGATCGGCCATGTCGAACTGCGGTGTGATCGCCAGCTTGCCGGATTTATCGATGTACCCCCACTTGTTTCCCATTGCTACCGGCGCGAGTCCGTCCGCAAAGCGCCCGGCCTGCTCGAACTGCGGCTGAATCACGAGCTTGCCGCTGCGATTGATGTAGCCGTAGCGATTGTTGACCTTTACTGGAAAAAGTGCCGGGTGCCCGCCAAAATCAAGGCCTTTATTGCTCGCGATGACGATAACTGCAAGCACGAGAACAAGCGCGGCGATCAGCCCGATCTTCCGCGTATCCAGATGGTTAAAGCGCATACCGACCCCTCTCCCGCCGCCTCCGGGCAGTGCGGGGCCGAAGTGTCACTGTGCAACGCTCGTGCCAGATGAAATGTCATCAATACTGCAAATCCGGTGCAACCACCCGCGCGCCGGGCCACGTCACACGGGCGTGAGACGAAGCGCCCGAGGGCGCTGGATTCAGGAGTAAGCGATGACCCCACGAATGAAAACCGGCTTAATGATCGCAGTTTTCGCGCTGCTCGCCGTCACCGCCGTTCTCGGGTGGACCCGCAAGCCGACGCTTGCGGCGAATAACTTCGTCCCGAACACGGCGTGGTCCCAGCCCTACGGCAGCCAGCCCTACAACGCGTACGGTACCCCGGCGCAACCCGTCGCCTATGGCCAGTATGCGCAGCCCAACGTGAACTGCGTCGATCCGAACATGCGGTATCAGAGCGCGATGTACGCACCGGGCCAGGGCTACGGCACGTATGAGCCAGTCCGATATGAGACCGTCCGTTACGTGCGCACCCGGCCCCGGGTTTACCGCACGAGCTACGTCGAGCCGAGCCGCGGCTATACCGTGCAGCGTCGCGGCCGTTCGTTCGGTAAGTCCGTTGCGATCGTCGCCGGCAGCGCGGGTACAGGCGCCGCTATCGGTGCTCTCGCCGGAGGCGGCAGAGGCGCCGCTATTGGCGCCCTGGCAGGCGGAGCCGGCGGCTTCCTGTATGACCGGTTGACGCACAACCGGTAAAACGAGTACCCCTGCAGGACTACGAAGCGTGTTCCCGGCTTACCCCGGGCGCACGCTTCTTTTTTTGCTGGCAGATGATTCCTGGCAACGCGGCCGGGTCTACGCGTGCTCTCGGCTCATCCCGAGCGCACGCATTCTCTTATGAAGAGCCGTCCGCTCCATTCCTAACGCCCGCGCGGCCGCGGACACGTTCCAGGCTGAATCCTCGAGCGCTCGCAGGATAGTGTCCCGCTCCGCTCCCTCCCTCGCCTCCTGGACCGACGATTTCGGACTCGCGTCCTTCCAGTGCCGTATCTCCGACGGAATCGACTCCACCGTCAGCTTTTCCCCCGGCGTCAGAATCGCCATTCGCTCGATTACGTTCCGCAGCTCGCGCGCATTCCCGGGCCAGTGATAGCGTTGCAGTGCGGGCCAGACGTCGTCGCTGAAACATCGCGGGCGGAAATTGTTCCGCCGGCAGAACTCGTCGAGAAAGTACTCGGCCATCAGCCGTATGTCCTGCACACGCTCCCGGAGACTCGGCACGCGGATGGGCACCACACAAAGCCGGTAGTACAGGTCTTCCCGAAACTTCCCCTGCGCGACCATATCGCTCAGATCGCGGTTCGTCGCCGAAAGCACGCGCACGGAGACGCGGATTGGCTTCTCGCCGCCAACACGATGAAATTCGCCCTCCTGCAATACCCGCAGCAGCTTGGCCTGTGATCCCGCGTGCAGATCGCCGACTTCGTCCAGAAACAACGTCCCGCCATCAGCCAGCTCGAACTTTCCTTTCCGCGCCGCCGTGGCTCCCGTGAACGCGCCTTTCTCATGGCCGAACAGCTCGCTTTCAATCAGCTCGGTCGGAATGGCTGCGCAGTTTACTTTGACGAACGGCCCCGAGCTGAACGGGCTTTGCTCGTGCACATGCGCCGCCAGCAGCTCCTTGCCCGTCCCCGACTCTCCGATCAGCAGGACACGCGCATCGGACCGTGCCGCCATCGTGGCCTGTTCCATGACACGCATGAAGGCCGGGCTCGCCCCGATCATGCGTTGCGGCCCGCCCACAATCTCGCGCAGCCGCACATTCTCCTCGCGGAGGCTGCTCTGCTCGAGCGCGTTGCGGATCGCCAGCAGCACCTTATCCCGGCTCAGGGGTTTCTCGAGAAAGTCGAATGCGCCGGCCCGTGTCGCCTCCACCGCATCGGCGATCGTCGCCTGGCCGGAGATCATGATCACCGGCGCGGCCTGTTCGTTCTGGCGAAGCGCGCGCAGCAGGTCGATGCCGCTGCCGTCCGGCAGACGCACGTCGAACAGATAAACATCGGCCGCCGCGCCGCTGCTCTGGTATTCGCGCCCGGCGGTGAACGTGAGCACCGCATAGCCTTCCCGCTCGAGAATCATCTGCAGCGAGCGGCAGATGTTGGGCTCGTCGTCGACGATCAGGACGCGCTTCGCAGGCATTGCTCTCGGGAGGCAACGGCGGCCGCGGGGGCGGCTTTCAACGTAAAACGGAAGGCTGCGCCGCCCAGCTCGCCTTCAATCAGCACGATATCACCGCCGCACAACAGCGCGCTGCGGCGTGCGATCGACAGCCCCAGGCCCATGCCGGTCTTCTTGAATGAGATAGTCGGCTGGAACAGCGACTCCCGCGCGTGGCGGCTCAGGCCGGGGCCGGAGTCATGGACCTCCACCGCGACTGAGTCGGCGCCCGCTGACGTCGAAGTCAGCACGACTCCCCCGCTGCCCGCGGCTTCCGCGGCGTTCTCGAGCAGGTTCGTCAGCACGCTCTTGATCAGGTCTTCGTCGCCGAGCGCAATCGGCCCGCCCGGCGCAAGCCGCGTGTTGTAAATCACGTCCGGATGCGCGTTTCGCAGCAGCGAGATTCGTTCGCTGACCGCGGCGTTGAGGTCCACCGGTTTGGAGCGCACGGGGGGCTCGCTCGCGAACTCCGAGAACGCGCGCACCCGCCGCTCGAGCGTGCCCACTTCGTCGATGACGATCGCCGCCGCCTGCTCGATGAACGGATCGCCCGCGCCCCGCGCCGTCAGCTCCTCCATGGTCAGGCGAATCGGCGTCAGCGAGTTCTTCACCTCGTGCGCCATCTTGCGCGCGAGCGTCTGCCAGCTCGCCAGGCGCGTGAGGTACACCAGCCGGTCCCGGTTTTGTTTGAGCTGCTCGGCGGTATTGTTGAACGCCAGCATCGCCAGCCCTACTTCGTCGTTGCCCGCGGGACTGAGCCGCACGTCCAGATTGCCTTCGGCGAGCTGTGCGAGCCCTCCGGTCAGCGCGTGAATCGGCTTGCTGATGCGATGCGCCCAGTAGATGAGCAGGACCATCGATACGCCCCAGACGCCGCCGCCGAGCACGAGGACCGTGATGAAGAACCCCCGCCGGAGATCCCGCGCGCGAGCGCGTTCGACCAGAGCGCGAGCCTCCTTGTACTGCCGCGAGATCTCGGCCAGCGACGCGCCGATCGGCCGCGAGTAGACGAACGTGGTGTCTCCCCGCCGCTCGTAATAGCGCAGCCGGTCCCCCTCGGTTATGAATCCTTCCGGCGCCTCCGCCGAAGGCAGCGTGCTTTCGGGCTTCAGGCGCCCGGAGTCGATGTCCTGCCGCAGGGCTTCCCGTGTGCGCTGATACAGAGCGCGTCCGGTCGTCTCCAGCGAGCGTGACATCTCGTCCAGCTCTGCCGTCGAGGCCAGCCGCAGGCTGCGGTCCAGCAGCGACGTCGTGATCCACAGGGTGATGCCCAGGGGCACCGCCGTGGCCACGACGAAGATCAGGATCAGCCGATTCCGAAGCCGGTTCATCGGGTCCGCAGCCGCACGGCCCCGGTTTCCACGCGCCACACCTCAGCGTGCCTTGACCGGCCTGCGCGGCTGAAAACCTCGATGAGTGTCGCAAGACTCGGTCCGCTGTCATCGAAGCCCGGATCGCTCTGTTTCGGCTCCTGCGGCCGCACTTCGAGACGGAACCAGACGGGATCGTCTTTCGGCAGGCTCGAGGCGCGCAGCGTGATGCCGCTGATGCACCACTCCTCTGCCTGCGTTGCCGTCAGGTGTGCCGCCTGTCCCCGCCTGCTTCTCATGCGCGAAACCGAATAGGTCTGCTCCCACAAATCGTAGCTGATAACGAAGCGCTCGAACGCGCGCTGCAGTACGGTCGTCTTTCCTTCGCCGAACGCGGTAAGCAGCAGGTCAAAGGCCACCGTGTTCCCGTTCTGCAGCCGTTCGAGCGGCTTGCCAGTCAGAAAGTGGAAACCGGGAGCGGTGACCCGAACCTCGTCGGCCGACTGCGACACCTGCAGCGACTGCGCCAGCGCGAGCACTGCTACAGCCAGCAAGAGGCCCGCCGCCGCGCGTGGCATCAGAAGGTCGTCCCCAGCATGAATACGGGCTGCACTCCGTTTGAGCGCAGCGGGAAGGCCACCGCGAGGAACCACCCCGATGCGCCGAAACCCGCGCCCACGCCATGCCGCGCCACGCGCGCCTCCCTTCGGTCCCAGACGGACCCGACGTCGTAGAAGACGAGAAAATTGTCGTACCGGTATTCAACGGATCCGTAAGCCGTCCGGCTGCCCCCGAGCGGATCGACATCGAACTTGTTCCACCCTCGAACCCGCTCGGTGTCGCCGACGGTGAATCGCTCGTAGAGCGGAGCGCGGCCGCTCATCGTCCCCACGCCGGCGCGCAGCGTCACATGATTGTCGCCCGGCAGGTCCGCGGTATAGCGGCCATCGGCGAAATGGCGGGCGTAAACAAAATCCGAATCAAGTGTTTTGGTGGCCGCCCGCAGGCTGTAGCCTGCCTCCACGGTACTTCGCAGAGATTCCCTCGGTCCCCAACTCCGTCGAAGGCGCAGAGTATTCAACACGGTGTTGGCTGCTTCGGTTCGGGCGGCCGGAAATCCGAATGTGAGCCGCTCAGGCTGAAACTGAATATGCTGGAATTCGACTCCGGCCGTGTAGACCAGGCCGGGAGTAATCACGACGCTGATCGTCGGACGCGCCGCCCACCGCCAGCGATAGATGTCGGTTGTCTCTGAATTCGTGCCCGCCGCCAGCCGCGTGCTCCGGTTCCAGATTTCGTGCAGGCGATCGTGATCGAACCGGATCCGCACTCGGTTATTCCCGATCACCCGCGCCAGGTTCACATTAAAGCCCGCCGTGCGTTCGAGCATGCGATCCGCATCGCTCCTCACGCCGGCGCCGAATCGCAGCCGTCCGTGGTCGGTTTCAAACTGCAGATCCGCCGTCCAGCCCTGCGTCGAGTGATAGGCGAGTTTCGAGATCTCCGCCTGCTGCTCGATCCGGCGTCCCTTGGCCTCGAAGTGCAGGACGACGTGCTCGGGCGTTTGGCCCTTCGAAAGCCGGTGCGAAACGCTTCCGGCGCGCAATTCGCGCCGCATGCGCGTCGCGAGCTTCTCGGTCGCTTCCGGATCGTAATTCCTGCCGACCAGCCCGGTGATTTCGTCGCGCAGTTCCTGGCTCAGCCGGTTTTCTTTTCCCGCCGGGAACTCGACGCCTTCCACGATGTAGCGCGTGTTCACGTTCGCGGCTGGCGGCTCGGTACGCGGCGCAGCGGCCGCGGCCGCGGCCAGAAGCAGGAGCACGAATCGCATTTCGAGGTGTCGGAATGCACATTATCCGCCACCCCGTATGTTGTTGAGAATTTGGGAACAGAGGCTGCTGCCGGTGTGCCGGAGCCTCACGTGTGTGCCGGCCGGGAACGTCGCTCCCGTGTTCGTATCCTTTCCGTCATGTCCCTTGCTGTCTGGCGCCGCGATTCCGCAATTGCGTTTGCACCATATTGCACCTTGCTGCGACGCGCCGAGTGGCTCACGGCATCTCGAGCTTCTCGAGAGCAAACCGCACGAGCTGGGTGCGGCTGCGCACTCCTGTCTTTTCGAACAGCCGCTGAATCGTTGCCTTTACCGCGCTCTCCGTCAGGTTCATCCTGACTGCGATCTCTTTATTGGCGAGGCCCTCGAGCACCGCATCGAGGGTTTCGCGCTCTCGCTCGGTGAAGTCAGGCCGGTTCGCTGACGCATCGGTCGGCGGCAGGAACGCTTCGTAATACCGCGGATCCATCACCGTCTCACCCGCCGCCACGAGCTCGACGGCCTCGATCAACGACGATACCGACTGGTCCTTGACGAAAATTCCGGCGACCCCGGCCGCCACCACCTGCCGAGCCTGGTCCAGATTCAGGCCGGCGGTGAGGATGAGGATCGGGGCCGAAAAGCCTTCCTGCCGCGCGCGATTGATGAAGGCGAGACCGTTCTCGGCGCCGAGATCGTAATCGACGAGTGCAACGTCGATGTGGTC
Organism: Bryobacteraceae bacterium; assembly: GCA_035708545.1. Classification (GTDB taxonomy): domain Bacteria; phylum Acidobacteriota; class Terriglobia; order Bryobacterales; family Bryobacteraceae; genus DASSSG01. The sequence continues at coordinate 7,415 of DASSSG010000840.1, forward strand.
GCGATGCAACAGGGCAAGAGCATCCCGGGGCGCGCCGCAGTGGAGCACGCGGAAGCCCTGCTCGGCGGTGAGTGCGTGCGCGATCCCCTGCCGGAACAGTGTGTGATCGTCGAGCAGAAGTACCGTCATGCGCCCGCCGCCCGCTGCTGCGCTTTCACCCGCGGCAGTTCCACGACGAAGCGGCTGCCCGCTGTGGTGGTTTCATACCGGAGATCGCCGCCGCGCGATCGCACCAGCGCCCGTGACAGGTACAGACCCAGACCCGCGCCGCCGCTGCCCCGGAACAGCCGGAAGAGCTCTTCGGGATGCGCGATTCCGGGGCCGCTGTCGGTGACCGCCAGCGACACCCTGTCGGAAAACGTGCTCACCCTCACCTCGAAACGTTTCGCCGCGGCCGTCTCCAGCGCCCGCCGCGCGTTGCGTGCCAGGTTCATCAGTACCTGCAGCACCGTGTTCTGATCGGCGGCCACGATCAGAGGCTCCGCGGGCGAGTCGATCCGGAGGTCCGCGCCGATCTCCCGGAACATGGGATCGACCACGATCCGGAACTCATCGAGCACGCGTTCGAGATCGCCCGTTTCCGCGCTCGCTCCAGCCGACAGCGTCAGGCCTTTCGAAGCCAGGTCCTCGAGCGCGCGGACCAGCGCGCCAACCGGCGCGATCTCCTCCTGCAGCTCGGCGGCGGCAGTCCGTTCGAGCCGGCGATGAGCGGCTGCCGCGGCCGCCGCCAGGTTCCGAATCTCATGCGAGATCGCGCCCATCAGCGCGCGGGAAGTCCGCATCGCGAGGTCGAGGTTCGCTCCGCCGCGCGTCCGCAGGTCTTCCGAGCCGTCCCAGACCATCGCGGTCACGCGCTTGCCCGACGGCGTTTTCTGCGCCGAAAACCACACCTGGGCGAGGAACACCTCGCCGTCTTTCCGGTAACCGCTGCACTCGACGAAGACTCGGAGATTGCGAACTTCCCGCTGGCGCTGCAGCGGCCGGCTGATCAGCGGCACATACTCGCGGATATCCTGGCCTCGGAGGGACCCCTTCTCCACCCCGAGCAGCTGATGCGCGCTGCGGTTGGCGATCAGGATCCGGCCATCGGGTCCGACGACGAAAACCGCGAGCGGGCTGGTTTCGATCAGCAGACGTGCCCACCGGCTGCTGCGTTGTCTCCGGGCTGCTTCCTCCTGCAGCCGGCGGAAGTTGCTGAGCGCGAGATGGCGATTTCTGACGACCTCGCAAACAAAGAGTCCCATGCCGGAAAATGCAGAAAAGTAAACGGCCAGCCGCAGCGCCCGGCCGGGCGCCAGAGACTGCGCGCTGAACTGCTCGGCCAGGAGCGAAAAAACGGTCGCCATGCCGACAATCACGAATCGCTCGCCGGCCAGAGCGAGCATCAGGAGCGGGACAATATAAAGAATTGCGAGAGCGTAAGCGGGCACCAGCAGCCAATCCAGGATCGCTATCGCAGCGCCCAGTGCGATGGCAAGCCACTCGATCTGTTCCTCATGAACGCGTGCGTATTCCAGCCAACGGTCGAGGAGCGATGTCAGGTTCATGCTGAGTGGTTAAGCGGATTATAACTGCGATTTACGTCCGCCAATGGTAACAGCCGTTATGAGATCGCGCGGCCTTTCCGGTCCTGGTACTACAGCTCCAACTGGCGTACCCGCATCGGTGCCGAAAGATACGTTGAACATAGGGTGATAACTCTATATAAATGATTGGCCGGACACAGCAGCGTGTCGAGGAACATGCGTGGTCGTGTGCAGGGCGCCACGCAGTGTGTGCTTTCCCGGTCACTTCCGGGAAGGCAAATGATGATCCTCGGGACGAAGCGCAGCACGTGAGCCTGAGCGCAACTGTTTTTCGCGTTGTCTCGTAACGCTCCGGGTTGCGGCTACACAACAGCGGTGTAGACCCGGCGCTCGGGGCCGAGAAGGAGTGAACGCAGAAGATCACACACGAAGAACGGTTACGGTGCGGTGAAGAACGAGAAGAAGTACCGACCCCCGCTGTGAGAGAGCGGGGGCCGAGAGTTCTCAGGGCGCTCTGGTAGCTCCCCAAGCACAACTGTCACAAGGCTACCATTCAGCGCTCCTCTGCTTCAACCGCGAGACTTGGCCAGGCGTACCAGGACACCCGTCAGCGATAACGTGTCTGGACACCGAGCAAACGAAAATTCCGATCCCCGGGCGTGGGCCACAGGTTTCACGCCCAGAGACGTGAGCGAATAGCCCCGAGGTCGTATGGACTTCGGGCCAGAGGAGGCTATCCCGAATGTTTCTCAACCGTTTATTTGCTGCTCCACGCGTGTTGCTTGCCGTCAGCTGTCTCCTGGCGGCGAGTGTAGCACTGGGGCAGGGTGTAGACAACCCAGCGGTTTTCGAGTTGGACGGCAATACTCAGGTGAGTTCGTCGAAAGACTGGGAAAGCACGTTTGCCGCCGGTACGCCGAAAACCTTGATCCCGATCCAGGACCCGGCGCCAAATTCAATCTATACCGGTGGCGGGTCGAAGGATACGAATGACGTCAGCCAGTGGAAGCACAAGGACGGCAGTGTCCCCGACAAGGACGACATCCGCCAAGCCGCCGCAGTGGCACTGCCTCTCCCCAACGGCAACCTGGCGATCTATTTCACGGCGACGAGGTTTGCCAACAACGGCGATGCCCAGGTGGGCTTCTGGTTCTTCCAGAAGAAGGTCACCCCACAGCCTGATGGCACCTTCGGACCTGCACCCGGCCAGATCGCCAATCACGAGAATGGAGATCTCCTTGTGCTGGTGAACTTCGAAGGCGGCGGGTTAACCCCGTCGATTCAGGTCTACCAGTGGCAGGGAGGAGTGAATGGTGGGCCGGTGTTGGTATCGGCGGGTCTGAAAGTCGGACAATGCGGTACAGGGCCTAATGCCGGCAACCATGACGTCTGTGCGATCACTAACGCCGGCGACTCAAACGCCCCTGCGAGTTGGGGATATGAACCGAAAGCCGGAACTGCCGGAGTGTTCCCGGCCCAGACGTTCTTCGAAGGCGCCGTGAATCTCAGCGTCATTTTCGGCGCCGGCAACGTGCCGTGCTTCTCCAGCTTCATCGCCGAGACACGATCTTCATCCTCCATCACGGCCCAGTTGAAGGACTTTGCGGAAGG
>DASSSG010000841.1:0-9573 GCA_035708545.1 Bryobacteraceae bacterium
TGCGTGCATGATTGCCGCCGTCGCCGTGGACCCGCTCCGGTGCCGCACGTATCCAAACACCGCCCCTGCCAGGAATACGGCAAGCACGTGCTGCCATGAGCCCGCATACTGCTGCCAGTGCAGCAGGGCGAATGGCAGTGCGGCAAGCACGATCCCGCCCGCCACCCCGGCAAGCTGAATGGTCAGCGGTTGCAGCAATCCACGGAACAGCAACTCCTCGCAGATCGGACCGACCGTGACCGAAAGCGCTGCCACCAGCAGTGCCGTATTCGTCTCCCGCAGAAGCTGCTCCATCGGCGAGTTACCCGGCCGCGCACCGAGCACCTGTGCCACGGTTGCCACGCCGATCGCAAGAAGAAAGCCGGCGACGAACATCGGCACGAGAGCCCAGAAATCGAAGTTCCAGGCCAGCGACCGCCAGAACGGCCGATGGTATCGCGTGTGAAACATCAGCTTCAGGCCAGCCAGAGCGACCGCGACAGCGATGAACTGCACAGGCAGCACATAGAGCACGAGCCGGTCCTTCGGAACCTGCGTTGCCGCGACGATCAGGCCGGTGATGAACATCAGCCCGGCCATCGCGCAGATCAGCAGCGTGAGAAACACCACCAGGTCACCCCAGGTCCAGAACGGATAGCGCGGAGGCTCGTCTTCGACCGCCACGGCAACCGCCGGCGGATCGACTGGCGGCGGACCCTGCCACGCGCTGCCCGGCAATGGATCGAGCTCGCTCACGCGTCACACTCGACGAGCGCCGCTGCCAGCAGCGGAATCATCAGCTCGTGATGACCGGTGATCGAGTACCCTCGCCCGCCGGCATTCGCATGCGGTCTTTCGATGACGTTGACGCGCGGCCGGTAGTGCTGCAGGAAATCGAAGTTGACGGTCGTGAAATCGCGAAGCGGCTGACCGACGTTGCGGACCACGGACACCGCCTTCAGAAACACCTCCGGCATCACTACAGCGGACCCCAGATTGAGATACACGCCGCCGCCGTTGAGCGCTGCGATCAGCGAACAGAAGAGCCGGAAGTCGTGGTGGGTCACCGTGCCGAGTGCCGCCGCGTCCAGCTTCGGCCAGGTATGCGGCGTGTCGGTTCCGATCGCGACATGCACCGTCACGGGCGTTCCCACGCGCCAGGCGCCCAGCAACAGACTGGTCGCGGCGAACTCAGCGTTGGCGACGCTGTCGAGGTGGCGGCCGATGGCTTCGCCCAGCCCGATGCGGTCGTGGGCGCCCCCACCGACCGCCGCGGCCAGCTCGCGCCCGGTCTCCTCCGCCGCGCCGAAGCGGCCGTCGGGCAGAACCGCCTCGACATCCTCGCTCGTCTCGCCCGCGACCGCAATCTCAAAGTCGTGAATCGCGGCCGAACCGTTCATCGCAAAGGCGGTGGCAAAGCCGCGCTGCATCAGATCGAGCAACACGGGCGCGAGGCCCGACTTGATCACGTGGCCGCCCATTCCCCAGACGATCTGCTTGTTCGCCTCACGGGCTGCAAGCAACGCGGCGGTTACGGCGCGAAACGAATCGCCGGCGAGAATCCGTGGAAGCGAATCGATCAGGCCCAGCACGCCTTCCCCGCGCTTCACCGGCCTCGCAAAGTGCTCGACGCGCACCTTCCCGCCGCGTGCCGCCAAAGGAACCGTCTTAAGCGGCGTGAAATCGAACGGAGCGATCCTGTACTTGCTCACGCCACGGCACCCTGCTGCAGCGCACGCGCCAGCGCGCGGCCCGTGTGGCTTCGCTTGCTCCGCATCACCTGCTCGGGCGTGCCGCAGGCTACCACCTGCCCGCCCGCCTCGCCGCCCTCGGGACCGAGATCGACGATCCAGTCGGCCGTCTTGATCACGTCCAGATGGTGCTCGATCACCACCACAGTGTTTCCGAGATCCACCAGCCGGTGCAGCACGTCGAGCAGCTTGCGGACGTCGTCGAAGTGCAGGCCAGTCGTCGGCTCATCCAGTATGTACAATGTTCGTCCCGTCTGCCGCTTCGACAACTCGCGCGCGAGCTTAATCCGCTGCGCCTCGCCGCCGGAAAGCGTGGTCGAAGACTGCCCCAGATGAATGTAGCCGAGCCCCACATCCGCCAGTGTCTGGAGCTTGTTCCTGATCTGCGGGATGGCTCCCAGCACCTCCAGCGCGTCGTCCACCGTCGTCTCGAGCAGGTCCGCGATCGAGCAGCCTTTGTACTTTACCTGCAGCGTCTCGGAGTTATATCGCCGTCCCCGGCATACGTCGCACGTGACATACACGTCGGGCAAGAAATTCATCTCGATGCGCTTCAGGCCGTCGCCCTGGCACGCCTCGCAGCGGCCGCCCTTCACGTTGAAGCTGAAACGGCCCGGCTTGTAGCCGCGTTCGCGCGATTCCGGAAGCATCGCGTACAAATCGCGAATCGGCTGGAACAGGCCGGTGTACGTCGCCGGGTTCGAGCGCGGTGTGCGGCCGATCGGCGCCTGATCGATCTCGACGACTTTGTCGAGATGCTCGATGCCGATTACTTCATCATGTGCCCCCGGCTTCGCGCGCGAGCGCCAGATCACACGCGCAAGTGCTCGATAGAGAATGTCATTAATCAGCGTCGACTTGCCGCTGCCCGACACACCCGTGATCCCGATGAACGTGCCGAGCGGGAACTCGACGTCGATGTTCCTGAGGTTGTGCTCCCGGGCGCCCTGGATAACCAGCTTATTGCCGTTCCCCGGCCGCCGCTGGCGTGCACGGCCGTCGATCGAGAGTTGTCCGCCCAGGTACTTGCCGGTGAGCGAATCCGGATTCAGCCGGATCTCGCGCGGCGTGCCGCTCGCGACCAGATCGCCGCCCAGCCTTCCCGCCCCCGGACCAAGATCGATCACGTAATCGGCGCGCCCGATCGTGTCCGCGTCGTGTTCGACCACCAGCACGGTATTGCCGAGGTCGCGCAAGCGCGTCAAAGTCTCGAGCAGCCGCTCGTTGTCCCGTGGATGCAGGCCGATCGAGGGTTCATCGAGCACGTACAGCACGCCGCGCAGCTTCGAACCGATCTGCGTCGCGAGCCGGATGCGCTGGGCCTCGCCTCCCGAAAGCGTCGAGGATCCCCGGTCGAGGCTGAGGTAATCGAGACCGACAGCCTGCAGGTACTCGAGACGCTGCCTGATCTCGTCAAGAATTCGCGCCGCGATCTGCTGCTCGCGCGGCGTCAGTTTCCAGCTGGCCACCAGGGGCAGGACGCGCGCGATTGGCAGCGACGTCAGTTCGCCGACTGTGATGTCCTTCACCTGCACCGCAAGGCTCGATCGCTTCAGACGCCGGCCTCCGCAGACCGCGCAGTCGGTCGGCGACATGTACTCCATCAGCCACTCGCGGTAGCCTTCGCTCGCGTCGGCATACGTTTCATCGAGGACCTTCAGGATCCCGGGAAATCCAGGTCCGCCGTACACCAGAAGGTCCTGCGTCTTACGGGGGAGCTTATCGAACGCTTTATTGATGTCCAGCCCGAGGCGAGCCGCCGCCTGCCCGAGACGCTCGCTCATGTAGGAAGAACTGCCGCCCGGACCGATGCCGCCGTCGAGCAGCGGCCGCGTCGGGTCGACAATCACCTTCACCGGATCGAACGACCACGTACTGCCCAGGCCCGAGCAACTCTCACACGCCCCGTACGGGCTGTTGAAGGAAAACGACCGAGGCTCGAGCTGCGGCACGCTCTTGCCGCAGCTCGGACATGCGAGCTTCTGCGAGTACAGGCGCTCCGGACCGTTCACCACCGCGATGACCACGAGGCCGTCGGCCAGCCTGGTCGCGGTCTGGATCGATGCTTCGAGCCGCCTCTCGATCCCCGGCTTCAGCAACAGCCGGTCGACGACGACCTCGATCGTGTGATTGCGCCGCTTGTCCAGTGTGATGTTTTCGTCCAGGCTCCGCAGTTCGCCATCGATGCGGGCACGCACGAATCCCTGCCGCGCAAGCTTCTCCAGTTCCTTCTTATACTCGCCCTTGCGGCCGCGCACCATGGGCGCGAGCACCATCACGCGCTCCTCGTGCTCGAGCGCCATCACCTGTTCGAGAATCTGAGCCGTGCTCTGCCGCGAGATTTCGACGCCGCAATCCGGGCAGTGCGGAATGCCAATCGAAGAATAGAGCAGCCGGATATAGTCGTAGATCTCCGTGACCGTTCCCACCGTCGAGCGCGGGCTGCGGCTCGTCGTCTTCTGCTCGATCGAAATCGCCGGGCTCAGGCCGTCGATGGAGTCGACCTCGGGCCGTTCCATCTGGTCGAGGAACTGGCGCGCGTAGGGCGACAGGGTCTCGACGTATCGCCGCTGGCCCTCGGCGTAGATCGTGTCAAATGCAAGCGACGATTTTCCCGAGCCGCTCAGACCGGTAATGACCGTGAACGTGTTGCGCGGAATCTCCACGTCGATGTTTTTGAGATTGTGCTGGCGCGCGCCGTGAACGGTGATGCGGTTGAGCATTCTGTGGGGGAATACACTAGTTTCGCAGACGAGCGTGGTTTTCTTCGAGCTTCTGCTTCGCCCAGTCCAGCAGCCGGCGAATCGGTGGGAAGTAGTCGGCAAGCAGCACGAGCCCCGGGATGATGAATACCCAACCGGGCATAATCGGCAGAAGCAGACCGGCAATACCAATGAACACGAGCGCGAATCCGGTAAGAATGCGCGCGGCATGTCTGGCGTATCGAGTCATACAAACCTGAACCTCGTGGGGCAGGATGGTATCCTGCGCGCCGGTTGCCAACCGGCGCTTTGGTTTCAGGGTTGCACGTGTGCTGCGGCACGTCACAACGGGCATGGGCTCTCAGCCCGCCCGCTTCGCAGACTCGATAAGCTCCCGCAGTTTCGCCCGAATCTCGTCCCGAACGCGCCGAAACACCGCCAGCCGCTCTTCCTCCTGCCCCGATGCCGCGCCCGGATCGTCAAAGCTCCAGTGGATGCGTCTGGCCCCATGCCCGAGAATCGGGCAGTTCTCGCGCGCCTTGTCGCACACCGTGATCACGGCGTCGAACTCCCGCCCGGCGAACTCGTCAACATGCTTCGAGCGCTGGCCGGAGATGTCGATCCCGATCTCCCGCATGACCGCGATCGCCTCCTTCCGCACGGGCGCAGGGCTTGTGCCGGCGCTCGCCACTTTGAACGCGCTCGCGCCGTCATGGCGAAGCAGGCCCTCGGCCATCTGGCTGCGCGCCGAGTTACCGGTACACAGGATCAGTACTCGTTCAGGCACTGGCGCCGGCTATAGCCGCAGGCTTCCGCGCGCGAATGAACGCGCTCATGAACTTCTCGTCCACTTGCGTGGCCACGTCGCCGACATCGAGGCCATGCCCGCTCAGGAACTCGCGCGCGTCCTCGATCCTGTAAACACGCGTTGGTTCGAGGTCGACAGACTCAAACCCCGCCTGCATCAGCCGCGAGCGGTAATCCTCTTCATCGAGTGCGCCGGCGATGCAGCCGATCCAGAGCTCCACATTGCGGCGAACTTCGGCCGGAATGTCTCCGCGCGTGACGACGTCGGAAACGGCGAACCTTCCGCCCGGCTTCAGTACGCGAAAAGCTTCCGCAAGCACCCGGTCTTTGTCCGCGGAAAGATTGATCACGCAGTTGGAAATGATCACGTCCACGGAATTGTCCGGGAGCGGGATGTTTTCGATCTCGCCCTTGAGAAACTCGGCGTTCTCGATACCCGCCCGGCACTGGTTTGCGCGTGCCAGCGCCAGCATCTCCTCCGTCATGTCAAGCCCGTACGCCCTGCCGGTTGACCCCACGCGGCGCGCCGACAGTAAAACGTCGATCCCTCCGCCGGAACCCAGATCCAGCACGACCTCGCCGGGATTGAGCTCGGCGAGAGCCGTCGGGTTGCCGCATCCCAGCGATGCGAGCACTGCTTCCACCGGAAGGTCGCGTGTCTGCTTCTCGTCGTAGAGATTCGCCGTGATCGGGTCCGGTCCTTCGATCAGGCCGGTCCCGCACGATCCGCCGCAGCAGGATGAGGCCGTGCGTCGTTCGCCGACGCGCAACGCCGCCGCCCCGTACCGCTCCCTGACCGCCTCTTTGATATTTGCCATGGAACGCTCCTTCAGTGTGTTTTGCTGTTGCCGCCTGCCACGAGTCCTTGCGGGCTCACCGCGCGATTGCGCGTGCAGCACTCCGCGTAAAGGAACTGCAGAAGCTCTCCGAGCGCTTCTGTGTTTGCCGAGTACCAGAGAAACGTGCCCTCGCGGCGAACTCGGACCAGCTCTTCGCCCCGCAGCTTATCGAGGTGATGAGAAAGCGTCGATGCCGGAATGCCGAGCTCGGTCTGGATATCTCCCGCGATGAGGCCTGCCGGATGGGCCGCCAGCAGCAGACGCATGATCCGAAGCCGGGCCTCTGTTCCCATCGCGGAGAACATGTCGGCGTACCGGGCAACATTCTGCGCCGCACTGCGCATACTTCGATGGTATTGGAAATATGGAAAAAGTCAAGTCCCCGCCCTGGCCAACCTCGCGGGGACAATCAGCCCTGCTGCGCGATTCGGACAGAGATCGGGTGCTGCTGCGATTCGCGCTCCGCTTCGCGGAACGTGGGGATCGCCAGCGCGCTGACGAGTACCGTCAGCGCCAGGAATGAACCCACCGTTAAAGCGAACTTTCTGATCGGAGACACGGCTCTGTCCTCATACAAGACGCGGCAGCGTGCCGGAAGATGGATCACGAATGCACTCGGCTCGCGTCGTATGTCGGGACACATACATGCCTGACAAGAAGAACACCCGGCAAGACACGGGAGCCGCCGAGGACACCCGCCCGACGCCGTCACAGGCTGAAGGCGAAGATCACCCCGGCAAGGGGCAGATCGAGCGCCCCCGGTCCTTCCAGGCCGAAGGCGAGGACAAGCGCCGCCCATAGCGCCTGTCGGGTGCGCTATCCTCGCTCCACGGGAGTCATGCGCGCCGCCGATCCGCAGCGCTACGCCGAGTTGCTGGCTGAAGTGCGGCCCGGCATCATCGACTCGCCTGAAGAGCACGATCGCCTGCTCGGCATCGCCGAGCAGCTCATGGATAAGGCCGAGAACGTCTCGCCCGAAGAGGAGAAGCTTCTCGCTCTGCTGGTCCTGCTCATCGAGCAGTTCGAGGGCGAGGTCGAGGAAGAGGACGACGACAGCGATGCGCCGGACACTGTCGAGCCGGCAGCGCCGCACGAGACACTGCAGCGGCTGCTCGAAGCACGTGGCCTCGAACTCGCTGACATCGCCGATGTTTTCGGCAACCCGGTGTACGCGCGGGAAGCAATCGCCGGCCGCCGCCCCATCACTCGCGGCCAGGCAAAGCAGCTGTCAAAGTACTTTCAGGTTCCCGCGAAGCTGTTCGCGCCCTGAACCGCCCGTGCGCGTGTGCTAACCGGCTTTCGCCAGCCGATCCAGAATCACCGCGCGCGCCTTTTCATACCTCCGCAGCAGGGAGTCGAAATCACGGCCGAAGCGGCGCACAGGGTCGGAGTTGTCCTCGAGATCAGCGAGTTTCACAAGTGCCGCGATTCGGTTGGACCCGCAACGCTCGATGTAATCGAAATACCGTTCTCCGTCGCGATGCGAAATTGCGTCGAGCGCGGCAATCGCCTCTTCAGGAAAGTGGAGCGCGCGCAGGTGTTCGAGGGTGACCCACGTGTCTTCCACCACATCGTGCAGAATGCCGACAATCTGCGCGATGTCGCCATGCGGCTGGCAGCGCTGCATGACCCGAATCGGATGCAGGATGTAGGCTCTTCCCGATTTGTCGACCTGGCCGGCATGCGCGATCGCGGCCAGTGCAACCGCGCGCGAGAGTTGCGACTGGCCCGAGCGGATCGGCATCGCCTCCGGCCCGATGAGCGACAGGAGCTCGGAAACCGCGGGACCCCTCACGCAGGATATGATCCCACGGCTTTGCGCCAAAGCCGGTGGACGGCGTGGATCCAGCCCGCATCGCGCAGGAACATGAAGATGCACTCGCCGGGCACGACGCTGATCCCGTTGCGCTCGCATACCGCAACGGCGCCGGGTGTCACGGCGCCCTGCCCGACGGCGCGGTAGAGCCAAACGTGCTTCACGCCGGCATCGGCGCAGTCCTGCGCGACGGCCTCCGAGGCAGCGCCGGTCGTGGTCAGCAGCGCCGCTTCCACCGGCGGGTCGATATCCGTCACGCGTGCATAACAGCGCATGCCGTCGATCTCGCTGGCGTGAGGATTCACCGGCACCACGTCGTAGCCGCGCGCCCGAAGCTCGCGGAAGATGGTTCGCGAGAAATGGCGGCTGTCCCGCGCCACTCCGGCTGCCGCGATTCGCCGGCACGCCAGAAATTCGTGAATCGACTGAAGTCCCGAAGTCATGTCACAACCTCCGCCGCGTCGCGTACATCGTGGCAAAGACAAACCATGCGACGGATGCGATCGCGAGCCAGCTCTTGTACGACAGCTCGTCGATTCGCCCGGCGAAGAACAACGACGGGATGACCAGGCACGCAAGAAGCGCCAGTGCGCTGGCCGCCAGAAGAGCCGCTTTCATGATCTCACCGCGCTGGCCGTCGCGGGCTGACGGACGCCTCTGCGGGCCGAGATGGATTCCAGCGCTGTATACGCGATCAGCGCGATAAAGTATCCCGGCAGCCAGCGGAAGAACAGATGGACGGGCATGAACCAGCACGCCGCCAGCGTGCCGGCCCAGACGATCACGGCGTTCCAGTTGAACTCCGCGCCCGTTCGCTCCGCCCGATACGGCTCGACCCCCAGCCACGGCAGAATCCAATGCTCGGCAAAAACGATTGCTCCGACCGGCATCAGGGACAACCCATAGAGCGCGACATAATCGAGCAGCTTCAGAAAGAACACCGGGAAACACGCGAGCACGCTCGTGGTGAGTCCCGCTGCCAGCGTGATCTTCCAGCGCGGCCAGTTCGGGGTGATGGACTGCAGGGCCAGGCCGGCGCGATACAGCGTCGGGTTCGCCGTGGTCCAGCCGGCCAGCACGACAGCCGCAATACCGGCGATCCCCGCCGCTTCCCAGGCCATCAGGCCCGGGTCCATCGCCCGTTTCACTCCCGCGACCATGATGCCCGAACAAATCCACGCCAGAAAGTGTCCGGGATAGACGCCTACTGCCGTGTACAGTCCATAACTCCAGTGCTTCGCATAGCGAAACAGCGCCATGTCCGAGAGGCTGACGTGCATGGCCAGGTTCGCGAACCACGCAAAGAACGCCACGTGCCAGAACGAGAACCGCTCCTGCCCGGGCGTCGGCACGCCGTCCCACACACGCGTGCTGAGCACGTCCCACAGGTTGCTCAGGTCCGCACGCACGCCCAGACGCGCAAGCACCGCCAGCGCCGCGGCCACAAACATCGCAAACAGCCAGGGCGCGCAGACGCTGGCGAACTTACTCAGTTTTTCAAAGCCCAGTATGGCGAGGACAGTAAACAGACATCCGATCAGGAACGTCAGCACAGCCCAGGACAGGCTGGCGGGAAGCACATCGCTGAGAGCGGGCGTCGGAATTCCGATCAGCAGTCCGATCGCGGTCGATGACACGGAGATCATCGCGCCGGCCAGAATGCAGTACAGGAACGCGTT
>DASSSG010000842.1:0-7127 GCA_035708545.1 Bryobacteraceae bacterium
GAACCTGCGGCCGAACCAGCAGTTCGCCCGCATCAACTATCTGGATTCGGGCGGCGATTCTTACTATCACAGTTTGCAGGCGACGATGCGCAAGCGCTTCTCGGCGGGTCTCCAGGCAGGCGCTGCGTACACTCTCGCGAAATCGATTGACGACCAGTCGGTCGACCCTGTCGGCGCGAGCTCCGGGGCCGGGTTGAGCACGACGAACTCGCGCACCCCGACCGACACTCGGAACTGGCGCAACGAACGCGGCCGCTCCGATTTCGATCGGCGTCACGTATTCACCGGCAACTGGGTTTGGGAATTGCCGTTCGGAAAATCGGGCGCGGTGAAGCAGGTCATTGGCGGGTGGAGCATCAACGGCCTGTTCACCGCGATGTCGGGCGAGCCGTTCAGCGTCCGCAGCGGCGCCCGCACCTCAAACAACGCGCATGAGTCGCGCGCGGCGATCATCGGCAAGGCGCCGGTTCCAAAGCTGCAGCCGGGGCGCATCGGCCCGGTCCACTTCACAACCAACGATCTTTGCAGCGACAAAGTGACCACGAACTGTTTCGCCATTCCCCAGCCCGGCGATAACGGTGCCGGCCGCAACATTTTTGAGGCGCCCGGCTACTGGAATCTCGACCTCTCGGTCATCAAATCGTTTCCGCTAACGGAGCGCGTTCGGCTGCAGTTCCGCGCCGAAGCCTTCAATGCGCTGAATCACGTGAACTTCGATAATCCGCGCGACGCATCAGTTGGATCGCCGAGCATCCTCTCGACACAGTTCGGCTCGGCGTGCTGCGCGGCGGTCGCGCCGCCGAGCACGCAAACGATTATTCAGACCGGCGAAGCGGCGCGGGTCGTGCAGTTCGCGATGAAGCTGCAGTTTTAATATAGGGGCGATGCGCCCCTGTATATGGTTGGCCGCGGCCTGGGTTGTTCTGGCCCGGGCCCAGGAAGTTCCGCGCCCCGAGTACCCGCAGCCGCAGTTCGAACGCGAGCAGTGGCTGACGCTCAACGGCCGCTGGGAGTTCGAGTTCGACGACAAGAATGTCGGGCTCGACGAAGACTGGGCCGGAAGCGGCCGGAAGTTCAGCCGTACCATCATTGTCCCGTTCGCGTTCGAGACGACGAAGAGCGGAATCGGCGACACGTCGTTTCATCCGTGGGTCTGGTACCGGCGCACGTTCACCGTGCCCTCCGGATGGAGCGGACGGCGCGTCCTTCTGCATTTCGGCGCCGTGGATAATCGTGCTCGCGTGTGGGTGAACGGCCGTGCGGCGGGCGATCACGAGGGTGGACATGTGCCGTTCAGGTTCGACATCACCAGCCTGCTGAAACCGGGCGCCAATACCCTCGTCGTACGCGCCGAAGACCCTCCGACCGATCGCTACGTCCCGCGCGGCAAGCAGTACTGGGAGCCGAAATCGCGCGGCATCTTCTACACGCGGACGACGGGAATCTGGCAGCCCGTGTGGCTTGAAGCGGCCGGCGACAGCTATCTCGAGCGGGTCCGCATCACCCCTTCGAACGACGGCGACGTGCGGTTCGACGCCGTGATCGCCCGGCCTGCTCCGGACATCGAGTTCCACGCGACCGTGCGCCGCGACAACCGAGCTGTTGCCGCCGCCATGAGCGCGCCGGAAGACAAGCGCGCGACCGCGTCCGCATTCGTGCGCAATCCGCGGCTGTGGTCGGTGGAATCGCCCAATCTCTACGATGTAGTGTTCGAACTTCGCCGCGGCGGCCAGGTGCTCGATCGCGTGAAGTCGTACTTTGGTTTCCGCAGCGTCGGCATCGAAAACGGCCGTGTGACCGTCAACACGCGGCCCGTCTATCTGAAGTTCATTCTCGACCAGGGCTACTGGCCGGAGAGCACGCTGACTCCCCCATCGGACGAAGCGATCCAATACGACATTCGCCTGACGAAGCAGATGGGCTTCAACGGCGCGCGCAAGCACCAGAAACTGGAAGACCCGCGGTATCTCTACTGGGCCGACAAGATGGGACTGCTCGTCTCGAGCGAGATGGCCAACGCGTACCTGTACGACGAAGGCTATGTCGAGCGTTTCACCAGAGAGTGGATCGCCGCGGTGGAACGCGATTACAATCATCCGTCGATCATTCTGTGGGCGCCGATAAACGAGAGCTGGGGCGTGCCGAACCTTCGCGAGCGTCGTCAGCAGGAGCATCTGCGGTCGCTGTACACACTGACGAAATCACTCGATCCGGCACGTCTCGTCATCGATAACGACGGGTGGGAGCACACCGATATGACCGATCTGTTCGCCATTCACGACTACACGTCGAACGGCCCGGCGCTGCGAGGAAAGTATATAGACCTCGGAAAACCCGGCATGCGGATACCCGACAACGCACGGCTCGCGCTCGTGCCCGGGTACGAATACAACGGCTCGCCGATCTACCTGTCCGAATGGGGCGGTATTGCATGGATCCCGGAGGGTGCGAAGGTGCCATCAGAGTCGTGGGGCTACGCGGGAGTGGAGAAGTCGCAGGATGCGGCGCTGTCTCGGCTGAACGGGTTATTCGAAGCGATTCGCGCCACCCCTGCGATCGTCGGTCACTGCTATACGCAGCTGACCGACGTCGAGCAGGAAGTGAACGGGCTCCTGACCTACGACCGCGAGCCCAAATTCGATGTTGCGCGTATCAAGACGATGAACGACTCGCTGCGGTTCTGAGCAGTCTACTCGCGGGGGTAAACCGCGCGCGCTTCGTTGCCCACGAAAATACCGTTCTTGTAGGTGTTTATGCAGACCGGGTGGGCGAACACACTGAGATCGTAGACGATGTCGTCGCCGAGCATCCCGCCCAGAGAGGCGGGCGGGTCCAGGCTGGCCAGATGCCGCACGCGCTTGGCAATCTCATGATCGGTGCAGGAGGTATCGCCGCTGATCCCGAGCCCACCGATAATTTTGCCGTTCCTGTACAACGGGACGCCGCCGCCGAAGAAGATCAGGCCGCCCGTGATCTGGTGTTTCCCTTTCTCCGCATCTCCGGGAGCGGCCAGATATTTCGGATCGAACAGGTTCGACTGGCCCAGGCTCCACAGCGAATGGCCCGGCTGCGTAAACGTGTACAGCCGCGCAGTGGATAATGCGAAATCGTCCAGGCTGAGGGAATTCGCCGTGAATGCCTTGGCTTTCGCGATCGCCAGGCTGGCCGGCCAGACATTGTTCGGGTCCGACTGCGAACTCGCCGCAACGCACAGTTCTCCATCGCGATTCACGATCGCTCCCCACATGCGGCGGCCGTGGAAGAGGCCTCCAGCGTCTCCACCGGTATTCGGCGCGGCCTGAAGCCATTGCTTCAGCTGCGCTTCGCCCGGCATCCCCGCGCAGTTTGCGTTCCTGTGATCGTCATCCGCCCACGCCAGGGCCGTACCGAGAGACACGATTGTGGCCAATACTACATGCTTCATCTGTTTTCCTCCTGAAATTTGAGTACAGCAGCAGACGATGCTACGCTTTTGCGCGCCGGGAAGCAATACCCTTCTTGTTCGTCGACCGCGGGTAGTTCGGAGTTCTCGAAGCCATTTCAGACCTCACTTCTCGCGATAGTTCCACAACAACTCGACATCAATGCCGGCCGCCGTGTGCAGGTCATGATACGCGTAACGGCCTGAGCCTGGTTTGCCGCGCTCGCCCCACGCACCGCTCTGCGACGCCGCGAAACCCCACGATTCCCACTTCTTCGTCGCCTCGTCCATGTCCTCGACATTGAAGGCGAGGTGATGGAAGCCTTCGCCGTGCTTTGCGAGATGGTCTTCGTAAACGTTCGGCCCGCGGGTCGAAAGGATCCATTCATACGGTACTTTGCCGTGCCGCTGCCAGCCGAGCCGCATCGTGAACCGGCCTGGGTTACCCCGGTACATCCGATCCGGGCCTGTGAAGTCATTGGTCGACATCACCGGCCAGCCGAGCGCGGACCAATACTTCGACACTGCATCGAGATCCCGCACCGCAAACGCATACTGTGTCACGGGCCGTGCGCTGGGCAGCGGAGCCGGCGCAGGCGGCGGCTCATCGTTGAGAAGACCGAGGACGTACTTCCCGCCCGGTTCGGTGTCGAGCATTACGTAAGCATCTCCCTGCCGCTGCAAAACGCCGACCCCGAGCTTCTCCATGCGGGCGACTTCAGCATTCAACGCGGCCGCATTCGGGACGCGGTGTATCAGAGCGAAGACTCCTGCCCCATGTTTTTTCAGATACTCCGAATACGCACTCCCGCCGTCCAGCGGCTGCACGAAATCCGCCGTGACATTCGGAAAGCGTCCGACTGCCCAGCGGAACCGCGCCTTTATGGGTTGGCCGCGCAGGGTGTCTTCGGTCTCCATCGTGCCGAAATCGGCGATCACCAGCATGCCCGTTTTTTTCCATGCGGCGACTGTACGATCGAGATCATCGACGACCCAGACGATGCGGTCAACCGACTTGTAAAAATCGGGGAGCTGCGCCAGCGCCGGCGCCGCGGCGAGCAGCACAATCAACAGAACCATGCGCGCAGCTTACCAGTTTTCGGCCAGCCGCACGAACGTGCGTACGGGTACCCCAGTGGGTCCCTTGGCGGTGAAGGCTTTGGCATCGTCTGACCAGGCAGTGCCCGCAATGTCGAGATGCACCCAGGGCCTGCCTTCGGTGAACTCTTTCAGAAAGTAAGCCGCCGTGATCGCGCCGCCGTGCCGGCCACCCACGTTCGGCAGATCGGCGAAGGCGCTTCTCAGGTACTCTTTGTAGTCATCGTCGAGGGGCATCTGCCAGATGCGCTCGCCCTCGGCCGCGGCAGCATCGCGCAATTTGTCGAAGAGGGCCTGATCGCTCGCGAAGCCTCCAATGTAGACGTGCGCCAGCGCGACGACCACGGCTGCGGTGAGCGTGGCTGCATCAACCAAATGCGTGCAGCCCTGGCGCGCCGCATAGGTCAGCGCGTCGGCAAGGATCATGCGGCCCTCCGCGTCGGTGTTAATGATCTCGACGGTCTTGCCGTTCAGCGCGGTGACGATGTCGCCCGGCCGCTGTGCACGTCCGCTGATGTGGTTCTCGACCGCGGGCACGAAGCCGGTTACGCGGACGCGCGGTTTAACGCGGGCGATGGCCCGCATGGCGGCGATCACGGCCGCGCCTCCGGCCATGTCGTATTTCATCTTCTCCATCCCTTCCGCGACTTTGATGGAGACGCCGCCCGTGTCAAAAGTCACGCCCTTGCCGACGAGCCCAAGATGATCGGCCGACGCCGCGCTCTCCGGGTGATAACGGAGAATGATAAACGTGGGCGGCTCGTCACTGCCCTGCGCCACCCCCAGCAACGCGCCCATCCCGAGCTGCCGCATGCGGTCCCGGTCGAGCACTTCACAATCCAGCCCGGCTTCCGTGGCCACCGCGCGCGCATGCGCCGCCAGAACTGTGGGATTGAGGCGGTTGCCGGGCTCGTTGACGAGATCGCGTGCCAGGTTCTGTGATTCCGCGAGCACCCGGCCGCGCTCGACGGCCGCTCCGAGCGCCTCGGTGACTTCGGGTACGAGGAGCGTCGCCGATTGCACGCGCTTCTCGGATTTCGCCGGATCGGTCTTCAGAATGTCTGGCTCATAATCGCCAAGCAGAACGCCTTCGGCGACCTCGGAGACGAGCTCAGCCGTCGCAGTCTGCGCGTCGAGCGCGAAAGCGACCTGCGTGACCGCTTTCGATCGGACCTGCCTCACGGCGACCGCCGCGGCTCGACGGAGCTGTCCCGGCGTGAGCTTCTCGCGCTTGCCCGCGCCGACGAAGGCGAGCCGTTCGGCGGCCGTTCCCGCGGGACGGTGAAGCAGAATGCTCTCGGCCGCCTTACCGGTGAACTCGCCGCTGGCCCGAACGTCATCCAACCACGGATGCGCGAAGGTGCCGCCGCCCTCCTCCCAACCGAAGACGACGAGCACGGGGGCTCGGAAGTCTTTGGCAGGCGTCTGCTCCAGTCTGATGTCCATCGGTTACTCGTTCCGCGCCAGGCTGCGGCGGACGGCTTTACGTGCCTCTTCGTTCTGTTCGCGCGTGCGCTCCGCCTCGCGTTTGTCGTGCAGTTTTTTGCCGCGTGCGATAGCCAGCTCACATTTAATTCGCCCGTTCTTCAGGTACAACTTCGTGGGGATGAGCGTGAGGCCTTTGTCGAGTACTTTGCCCGCGAGCTTGTCGATCTCGTGCCGGTGAAGCAACAGCTTGCGACGGCGGACCGGGTCGTGGTTCTCGCGATTTCCATGCGAGTACTGGCTGATATGCGCGTTGCAGAGCCACGCCTCGTGATCCACGATATCGGCGTAAGCATCCTTCAGCTGGACGCGCCCGGTTTTCGCGGCTTTGACCTCGGTTCCCTGGAGCGCGACGCCGGCTTCGATGCGGTCGAGCAGGTGGTAGTTGTGCGAGGCCTGCCGGTTATCGCTGATGATCCTGATGGCTTCAGGCATGACCGTGCCGCAGGCGTTTCAAATTTGCACTCAACGGGTACAAGGTCAGCTACGTCAGATGTTTAGAAGTACACAGACCGGGCGGGCGGCTTCCGTCTCGATTCCCAATCTTACCATGCACTTAGCTCGGATCGTTGGCCTCACGCTCATATTCACCCTGTTCGCCCCGCCGATTGGAGCCCGCAATCGCAAAGGCGATGGATATCTGAAGCAGGGCCGCGAGGCGGAAGTCCGGAAGGAGTATGAGAAAGCGCTCGAGCTATACGAGAAGGCGCTGCTCGAGGATCCTGGCGACGTGGCGTATCAGATCGCGGCCCGGCGCGTGCGCTTCCAGGCCGGAATGGCGCGTGTCGACCTCGGGCAGAAGCTGCGCAACGAGGGCAGGCTCGATGAGGCGCTGGCCGAATTTCAGAGAGCGTATGCGATTGACCCGGCGCTCGGCATCGCGGAACAGGAGATCCGGCGTACGCGCGAGATGATCGACCGCCGCAAATCGCAGCCGAAGGCCGGCGACCCCGGATCGCCCGAGAAGCCCGTCTCGCCTGGTGAGGAGGTGGCCGAAAAGGAATCGGAAGATCGGCTGGCGCGCATGCAGCCCCTCCCCGAACTGAAGCCGATCACGTCGCAGATTCAGAGCCTGAAGATGAATAACCAGCCGGTGCGGGTGCTCTATGAGACCGTCGGCAAG
>DASSSG010000843.1:0-6231 GCA_035708545.1 Bryobacteraceae bacterium
CGGGGCCGCCCCATAACAGCGCACGACAGGCCTGTGTGTCCGATGTGGCGATCGCCTGCACTACCCGTGCGAACGGCGCTTCGTGCTCCTGCGCTTCAGTGGCTGAGCTGCGCACGCGCTGGACCAGATGGGCGAACGAGGGATCGCCGGAGACGTCGGTCCGCACGAGCAGGGGATACGCGAAAAAGCCGATCAGCGGGTGGAGATCCGCGCGTGGCCGGCCCGCCACCGGCGTCCCGATTACTATGTCCTCCACCGCGGTGTATCTCGCGAGCAGAGCCTTGAACGCTGCGAGCATCGTCACGAACGGCGTGACGCCCGCTCTGGCGCTCCACGCTCCGATACGGCCGGCGAGAGCCGGAGCGATCGTAAACTCTTCGATGCCCGTCTGAGCCTCGGCCGCAACCGGCCAGTCGATACGTGGCGCGTCGGCCAGCCTGTGGCGCCAGTACTCGAGCTGGCGTTCGAGCGGCAACGTGCGCTGCCAGGCGGCGAAACCCGTATAGCTCGTGGGCAGTTCCGGCAGCGGCTGACCCAGGAGCAGCGACGCCAGCTCGCGGAAAAAGATGCCCACCGACCAGAGATCCGCCACGATGTGGTGAAAGACGGCTTCAATGCGCCGCCCCTGCAATCGGACCCGGAAGAGCGGGCCTCGCGCCAGATCGAACGGGCGGTCGAAATCGCCTGTGTCGATGACCGGTTCTGCCGCAATCACAGGCGCGGGTCCGGGGAAGGTCATGCGCAGCGGCTCATGGCGGAGTGCTATCTGGCGAACCGCTCCGTGCAACTCGTCGACGCTCACCGCGCGCGTGAGCACCGCCGCGCCCGGTATGCGGTATGAGGCATTGCCAGGCTGCATCTGGTTTAACAGCCAGACGCGTTCCTGCTCGACTGAGAGGACCGGCTCGGCGCGCGGAAGCGGCGATTCGCATTCCCGCTCGAGGCGCGCCCGAATCTCCATCGCAGTGAGCGAGTCGGGCGCATAGTCGAGTTCAGCGATACCGATGCTCTCGGCAACGATGTTCAGCCTGCGATCGAGAAACTGCTGTTTGGTGAGGCGGCGCTGGATTTTTCCGCTCGAGGTCTTCGGAATCGTGCCGGTGCGAATGAGGACGATCGCGTACGGCGCGACCTCATGCGCTTCGGCGACGGCGAGGCGGATGGCACGGATGGCGTCCTCGGCATCGGAGTCCCGTCCGCGCTGCAGTTCCTGGACGATGACAACCGCTTCGCCGCCGGGCTGCTCGACTGCGAAAGCTGCCCCCGAACCGGGCCGGAGCGCCGGGTGCGCGCGCTCCGCGGCCAACTCCAGATCCTGAGGATAGTGATTGCGGCCACGAACAATGATCAGATCCTTCACGCGGCCGGCAACGTACAATTCACCGTCGCGCATGAAGCCGAGATCGCCGGTGCGGAGCATTCCGTCAAACCGTTCGCCGTTCCAGTAGCCGGGAGACACGCCGGGGCCGCGCACACAGATCTCGCCGCCGATGATGTCGACGCGGGTATCTCCGGAGACGACGCCGCAGCTCGTGAAACCGTCATCGGAAAAACGCACGGGCCGGTCCGGGTCGCGCGCGCTGACCTTGAGAGTCGCTTCGGCGAGCCCGTAGGCCGGATGAAAAGCATCGAATCGAAAGCCATGCGGCGCAAACGCTTCGGCGAAGGATTCGAGCGTGTGCCGCCGGACGGGTTCGGCGCCGTTGAAGGCGACACGCCAGGTGCGGAGGTCGAGCGCCTCACGCAGCTCCGGCGTTACATTGCGGACGCACAGATCGTAGGCGAAGTTCGGGCCACCGCTGTGTGTGGCTTTGTATTTTGTAATCGCCGCGAGCCAGCGGACGGGCTTCTGCACGAATGCGGCGGGCGACAGAAACCAGCAGGGAAAGCCGCTCCAGATCGGAGCGAGCAGTCCATAGACCAGGCCCATGTCGTGAAAGTGCGGAAGCCAGTTGACCGAGACGCTCTCCGGCGTGTGGCGGAATCCTTCGTCGATGCAGGCGAGGTTGGAGAGCACGTTGGCGTGGGTGATGATGACACCTTTGGGTGTCGCGGTCGAGCCGGAGGTGTATTGGAGGTACGCGATCTCAGAGTGCCTGAATCCAGGCCGAGAAGCCGTCGCGGGCGCCGGCTCTGCGCCGCTCGTGAGTATCCAGGGAACCGCGGCGATGGTTTCGATTTGTGGCAGCCGCCGTCCGATCTGTTCTCGCGCGCCGGCTGTCGTGAGGATCGCGGACGCGGCGCAGTCTCGCAGGATCGATTCGAACCGCGGCAGATTGCGGTCGCTGCGCGGCATTTCGGCGGGCACCGCGATGACGCCCGCGCAGAGGCAACCGAAGAACGCCTCGAGATAGTCGATGCCTGCGGGATACACGAGCAGCGCACGCTCGCCCGGGGCGACCTTCGCCGCGACGGCCGTTGCGATCGCGCGGGCGCGAATCGCGAGCTCCGAATACGTAACCGAGCGCTCCTCGCGCTCGCCGTCGCCGAGAAACGTGAAAGCGACGCGATGCGGTTCGTCCGAGGCGCGCTGCTCGAGAAGCTGGACGAGATCGCGCATTCAGGTGCGAAGCTCACCCACCCGGTGCAACTTGATGAGATTCGTAGTACCGGGCCGGCCGATCGGCTGGCCGGCGACAAACACGACACCGTCGCCTTTCTGCGCCAGCTCTTTTTCGAGCAGCGTCCGGTCCATCACCGCCATCATGTCATCGGTGCTGCGAAGGTCGTCAACCAGTACGGGCTCCACACCATAGATGACGCTCAGGCGCCGGGCCACGGTTCCCGTGGTCGTAAAGGCGTAGATCGGAACCGGCGGCCGGTGCCGGGAGACCAGGCGGGCACTGGACCCGCTCGCAGTAAATACACACACTGCCCTCGAGTCCTGCAGGAATACGGCACGATAAGCCATGTCGGCGATGATGTCGGCATAAGTGGGGTGCTCGCGGCGGGGCAGTTCCTGGTAACCGTGCTCGCGCAGCGATTTCTCCGCTTCCACAGCGATCCGCGCCATCATTTTGACCGAGTCGACAGGGTAGGCGCCGCGCGAGGTTTCGGCGGAAAGCATGACGGCATCGGTGCCGTCATAGATCGCGTTCGCGACGTCGCTTACCTCCGCGCGTGTCGGGTAGGGGTGCTCGATCATGGACTCGAGCATCTGGGTGGCCGTGATGACGAACTTCCCGCAGCGGCGGGCGCGCGCAATGATCGACTTCTGGATGAAGGGCACCCTCTCAAGGGCGATCTCGACGCCGAGGTCGCCGCGGGCGACCATGACCCCGTCGCTCTCCTCGAGAATCTCACCCAGGTTTTTCCAGCCTTCGGGCTTCTCGATCTTCGCGATCACGGGTGTGCTGCAGCCGGCTTCGTCCATCCACAATTTCAGACGCATGACGTCTTCGCGCCGGCGCACGAACGAGAGCGCGACGAGATCGACGCCGGCGTCCATGCCCCAGCGCAGATCCGTCAGGTCTTTCTTCGTGAGTGAAGCGACACTGAGATCGGCGCCGGGCAGGTTGATGCCCTGACGGTCGCGAATCTCGCCGCCGGCGACGACTTCACAGATCGCGTCGGTCGCGCTCGTCTCGACGACACGCAGCTCGACCGCGCCATCCGCGATCAGGACGCGCTGGCCGGGCTTTACGTCTTTAACGAAATCTTTGTAGGTCGTCGAAGCGCGCTGCGCCGTGCCGGGGACAGACTCGACCGTGATGGCGAAGCGCTGGCCGGTAGCGAGCACGGCTGAGCCCGTCTCGAAAGTGCCAAGACGTATCTTCGGACCCTGCAGGTCGAGCAGGATCCCGATGTGCTTCCGCAGATCGTCAGCGGTCTCGCGGACGATTTTGATGCTGCGCTCGTGCTCCTCCGGGGTGCCGTGCGAGGCGTTGAGGCGGAACACGTCGACGCCGGCGTCGATAAGGGAGCGCACACTGTCGCGGTTCTGGGTAGCAGGCCCGAGCGTGGCTACGATTTTGGTCCGCATCGCGTCGTCTGGTTTGGATTGTCGCATTGGCCGATAGTGTGCCGGATTGCACCGGATTGCAACTCGCCGCCCCGCGCAATACAATGCTGCGCGGAGGCAACATACCATGCCGACGTACATCACACTGCTTCGCTGGACGACCGAGGGAGCCCGCGACGTGAAGAAAAGCCCGTCCCGGCTCGATGCGGCAAGACGAAATTTTCAAAGCATGGGCGTCACCATGCGTGCGTTTTACATGACGACAGGCCGCTGCGACATGGTCGCGGTTTTCGAAGCGCCGGATGACACGACGCTCGCGAAGGCACTGCTTTCGACGATCTCGGCCGGGGCGGTGCAGACCGAAACGATGCGGGCGTTTACTGAGGACGAGTACAGGAGCATTCTCGGTTCGTTGTAATCTCGGTGACAAACCGCGCATTCGCATGCGCGCGTAGTGGTTGTTGACACGCGGGATATGCCGCACGAATATCAACGAGGAGGGGAAATATGTCAAGACGACTACTTTGGTGCGTTCCGGTGCTGGCCGGCCTGAGCATCGCGTTCAGCTCATTGCTTGCCCAGGAGAAAGGAATGAGCGGGCGCGGCAGCTCGACCGGGGGCACGGCCGCATGGACCATCAACAGCACGATCATCGAAGCCTGCAGTTGCCCGATGTTCTGCCAGTGCTACTTCAATTCGAAGCCGGCAAGCCATTCGGGACATGGCTCACACGCCGCCGGAGGCGAGCACTTCTGCAGGTTCAACAACGCATTTCGCGTGAATAAGGGGTCTTTTGGAAACACTCGCCTGGACGGCGCGAGATTCTGGGTGGCGGGCGATCTTGGGGGAGATTTCTCCCAGGGGCAGATGGATTGGGCCGTTCTGACCTACGATCCCGCCGTGACGAAAGAGCAGCGCGAAGGAATTCAGGCGATCCTCGGTGCGGTTTACCCGGTCAAATGGAACTCGTTCACCATCGCGCCCGACGCGAAGATGGAGTGGAGCTACACCAGGGACCGAGCGATCGCGAAGCTGGATGGAGGCCGCGTCGCGGAAGTAGTTCTGAAACGCTATCAGGGCAACACGGATGAGCCGATCGTCATCCGCAACCTGAAATACTGGGGCACGCCGCGCAATGATGGCTTCATCATGATGCCAAACGAGGTCGAGGCCTATCGGGCAGGGGACAAGGCGTTCGAGTACAAAGGGACGAACGGCTTCATGATCACGTTTGATATGGCGTCGCGCGATGTGAAGCGCTGACTGTGCGTCGCGCGGCCGGCGCAGGAGCGCATCGGCCGCGCATCTTATCGGGCGCATGGCTAAGATAAGACCATGCGTGTGGTGGGCTTCTCGTTATTGCTCGCAGTGGCGTCCTGGGGTGCCGAGTGCATCTTCGTAGGGCCGGTCCAGCACGGAACGATCAAGGTTGCCGCGTTCGATATCACCGGGGCGTTAATGCCGCGGGTGCAGGTTGAAGTGTTGGAGCTCGGAACGAATCGTGTACTGCACAAGGGTTCATCCGAGGGTCGGGTCGAGGGAGTGCGGTTTGGAATATACCGCATCCGTATAAGCGCTCCGGGATTTTACAGCACGGAGCGCGATGTCCGGCTCCAGGAACCGGAGCTGATTCTCCGCGCGCAACTGTCACTCGGAGAAGAGTGCGGCCGCCAATCCTCGAGTCTTAGCGGCTCCATATCCGGCCTGCGAACGGACCGCGAGTTGTGGGTAAAGGCCATTCCGCTGAGGGGCACAGGTGGAGCGGAAGCGAAAGTGCACGGAGGCTATTTCCTGATATCAGGGCTGGACGCAGGCGAGTACCTGGTCGTTGTGCTCAATGATAAATCCGTTCTGCACACAGAGGTGATGCGAATTACCGGCGATGCGAAGCTCGCAATTCGGCGGGCGTCCCGATAGTCGATACGCGCCGGCTCATGGCGCCGTTTACGGGATTATTCCGCGCGGTTGAGCGGTGGTAAGAGTGCCGTGTGCAGGCACATCAGACTCGTGGAGCGCCGAATCAGGTGTGGCTTGTGACTGGTGATCGGGGCGGGTCGATCTTGAAATCGGCACTCGAGAAGACCGGAGCTCACGGTGGCCGAACACTGCCTGAGTTACGGCCGTTGCGGATGAGCGAGCGCCGGGTCTGTGGTACTCGCACCTGGTCGGGCCAGAGTGCAGAAGCAGCACGAGCGTGCGAAACAGAAGTAAGCATCACGAAGTCGTACCGTGGAGACCGACTGGTGTTCCTCGAAGTCAAGGAAGCTCAC